>CAUQEK010000021.1:0-14061 GCA_963517385.1 uncultured Candidatus Saccharibacteria bacterium
GTCTGAAACAATAACAATAAGCATAAATAAGCCAATCGGAAGCACGCCAATAACCTTAGCATAGGGGTTGTAAGGAAAAATACTGGACCATTTATGGAGAATGTATTTCATACCGTGGGCAACTAGGATTGCGAGTGGTAGGATGAAAAGAATAATCATTTGTGAATTGAGGCCAGAAATTAATATGGTGAAAATAATGAGTAGGAAGGCCATAGAATTTCGTGAGGCAAAGAAGCCCTTGAAGGTCGAGATGAAGCCAATAATGGCTAGAGTAATGGCCGGTAAGCCATAAAGCGGAGCGAGAAAAGTACTTTCAACCAATCCGTTCCAGGTGATTGCTACCCGCACAGCGTTTCCGAGGTTATGAAAGTAGTTGGTAAGAGAAAAATCCGGCATGAGGAGTAATTCGGTGAAAATTTCTGGGTGTTTTAGTCCACGCATAATTAATATGGTTACTGCAGAAATCACCATAAGACTGAAAATAGCAAGTGGAATTTTCGGCAGATTTTTAAGAGTAAAACGTAGATGTGGGTGGACGAAAACGTAGATTAAAATAAAGAAATCTAAGTAGAGCATGTATGGAGTAAAAATACTCAGACACATAAAAATACCAAAGAGGAAGCACCAGCTGGACTTTGGTTTGTTTTCGCCTTGGACTTTAGAGCCTAGCCAAAGCAAAAGTGTGGTCCAAAATAAAATCATGATTAAGGCGGTGCCACTACCGGAAATAAAGAGGAAGCTGGAAGAAAGTACGGTAATAATGCTAGCCATGATGGCAGTGTTGTTTTTGAACCAGCGGTTAAGTAAAAGAATGATCAAAATACAGGTAACTGCCCCAATGATTACACTAGGAAGCATGATAGTGTAGGGTGAAACACCAAGAATCTTAAAGATTCCCTTTTGGAGTAAATGATAAGGTAGATCGACAATTACTTCGCGAAAAATGGTGTGACGATTCAATTCAAAAGTTTTGGTAGTAAAATTAAATTCGTCATTCGAAAGGCCGTTCGGGGTGATGAGCGGTAAAAAGAAAAGTAAACCGGTGAAAATTAATCCAAGTAGTAAGTAGCCAAGTTTGAAACGATGGCGAAATAAGAAGTATTTGTTTGGATTGAGTTTACCCACGTTTCTATTATAGCAAATTTACAGATTTATTCGCGGGTTTTGTCGAGATTCATAAAGCGAAGCAATTCTGGATGGAAGTAAAGTTCAATCTTACCGATGGCGCCGTGACGGTGCTTGGCCATCAAAAGCTCGGTAATATTAGTTGGCTCGTAGCCTTCTTCTTGGTGATAATAATCGACACGGTGCAGGAACATTACAAGGTCGGCGTCCTGCTCAATGGAACCAGATTCACGAAGGTCGGAAAGTACTGGTCTTGGGTCATCACGGCCGGTGACACCACGAGAGAGCTGGGCCAGAGCAATGACTGGAATTTCAAGTTCACGGGCGAGAATTTTGAGGCCACGAGAAATTTCCGTCACCTCTTGCACACGGTTACCAGCATAGCGGTCAGAACCAGTAATCAACTGGAGGTAGTCGACAATAATTAGGCCAATATTGTGATCGTGATGGGCGCGACGAGCTTTATTACGAAGCTCCAAAATCGTCATAGAGCTGGTGTCGTCTAGGTAGAGTGGAATTTCACCCATTTCGCCAAGGGCATCACCAATTTTAGCGAAGTCATCGTTGGAGATATTACCAGTACGAATGCGCCAAGAGTCAACATTAGAAGTGGTGGAAATAATACGATCGACAATTTCGTTCTTTGCCATTTCCATAGAGAAGAAAAGCACACCACATTTATTAATGCCGGCGACATTGTAGGCCAGGTTTTGGGCAAAAGTGGTTTTACCCATGGCCGGGCGTGCGCCGATAATAATTAAGTCGCCTTTTTGGAGGCCAGCGGTTTTATTGTCAAGATCACGGAAGCCAGTCTTAAGGCCACGGAGAGCGCCTTTATTTTTACTGAGCATTTCCATGCGGTCGTAAGCATCGACTAGGAGATCGGAAAGGGCGGTGTAATCGGTTTTGGTGTTGCTATCAGAAACCGCAAAAAGTTCTTTTTCAGCTTGTCCCAGCATGGCGCCCACTTCATTGGCGGAATCGTAGGCCTTGGTAGCAATTTCGGTGCCGGCCTTGATGAGGCGGCGACGAATCGAGGCTTGCTCTACGAGATTGGCATAGGAAAGTGCATTGGCGGCAGTCGGAACGACCATGGTGAGATTAGAAATATAGGTCGCACCACCGACTTCCTTGAGAAGTTTTAGGGATTTAAGTTCGGAAGTCAAAGTGACGAGGTCGATTGGTTGACTACGTTCATACAGATTCATCATGGCGCGGTAAATATGCCCATGAATTTGGTGATAAAAATCAATAGGTTTAAGTTTTTCAAGAATGTCTGGGAAGGTGGTACTGTCGAGTAGAATGGAGCCAAGGAGAGATTTTTCAGCTTCAATATTCTGAGGTGGAACTTTACCGCCAAAAAGGCTAGGGTCATTTTGAGAAATGGTCGATTTTTGCGACCTTGGTTGAGCTGATTCCGCCATATTACCTCCTAGAATGGACTATCTTCAAGTTCTTGTATGTTACCCATTATATCAGAAATCGCGCTAAGTGAGGTGTCGTCAGTTTTTGGTGTAGCTTCCAATTTTCCGGCACTAAATTGATTAAAATCGACAGCGGTACTGGGAGTTTTATGTTCGTCGGGGTTCATAATAGTAATATTGAGACCATTGATAGCGGTTTTTAGGACTTCAAGATTATTTTTGCTGTTTAGAATATTAAACCAAACCTTGGCACTAGGATAAATTTCCAGGTGATCGGTTTTGTAAGCAAAATAAGATTTGTTAAGTGGGACGAAGAGAGTTTCGGCGATGTTTTTGATGTTTTCGAGAAAACCTTTGGCGCTAAAATCACCAGAGCCAGAAACTACAGCTTCTGGAATTGTCATAGCTTCGACTTGAACTTGCTGATTCTGAATCTCTGCGCGTTCTTGGATTTTTTCAGTAATTTTGGATTTAGAAATTTTGACTAGACGTTCACGAATTTCGGGATTAATTGAAGGCTTGGCGGGTTCTGCCGGGGTTACCGGAGCTGCAGGGGCTGCAGGGGTCACTGGGGCTGCCGGTTCGGCGATGGGTACCCCCGTGGCTATGGAGGTTTCTGCGGTCGCCTGTGCGCGTACTGCATCTGGTGTTTGGGTAGTTACTGGGGTCTTGGTGGCCTGAATTTGTGGAGCTGAAGGGGCAGAGATGGTAATCGGTGCAGCTTTAAAATGATCTAAAATTAGGGCGACAATGAGCTTGGCACTGGCAAACTCACCATTTACGGCATAAAGCTTTTCGATGAGGTGAAGATTTTTGGCGGTAGGATTTTGGACGATGGCTTTGATGAGGCTATTTGCGATCCCCTCGGCTTTGTTGCCCTGATTAATGAGTTCTTCGATGAGACTGCGAATTTGCTCGACATTTTCTTGCTCATAATTTACTAGTAATTCTTGAATGAGAACTTGTTTAGGTACACCCAAGGCAGAAGAAACTTCTTCGGTAGTGATTAGAGTGGATTTATCGGCGTGAAGATCACTTAATTGATCGAGAATCGATAAAGAATCACGAAATGAGCCGCCGCCCTGTTCGATGAGTAATGAAAGAGCATCTTTTTCGATGTTGATTCCCTCTTTTTGGCAAATATTTTCGAGGAATGGTTGCATGATAGATTTATCGGCTAACTTAAAATGGAAAATCTGTACGCGCGAAAGAATGGTGGCAGGAATTTTTTCTGGATTGGTAGTGGCAAAAATAAAGACGACGTGTTCTGGTGGTTCCTCGAGAATTTTAAGGAGTGCGTTAAAAGCGTTCTTCGAGAGCATATGAATTTCGTCAATGATGTAGACCTTGTATTTGCCGGTGGTCGGGGCGAGCATGGCCTTATCACGCAGCTCACGGATGTTCTCCACCATAGTGAAAACGGCGGCATCGATTTCGATGATGTCGACATAATTATCTTCCAGCTGATAGTCGAAGTGATTAATTTCGTGAGCAAAAATACGGGCTACCGAAGTTTTGCCGCAGCCTCTGGCGCCGACAAAAAGATAGCCGTGAGAAATTTTTTGATTAGTGAGTTGAGTTTGTAACTGACGAATCGTATCGTCTTGACCGACAACGTCTGCGAGCTTAAGTGGACGGTATTTACGATAAAGGGCTTTCGTCATATTTAGAGCGACGCCTCGACGGCAGCCCAATTGGCGTCATCGTTGTTCGCTGGAATGACTACTGAAACCTGAGAACCTTCTTTGAGACGGAAATAGGTTACTGATGCATAAAGAATTTCGTATTCGCGACCATTAACTTCGACAAAATATTTGTCGTCATGGCGAATTAAAGTACCGATTACGGTCTTGCGCTCGACTGGTCCGATTTGCTTGTAGAGGAATTTGCCTTCCTTCGTGATGGTGAGCTTCATAATGTCACCTTCGACAAGCTTGGATTTACTGGCGTAGTTGGCTGGAACTGGGTAGTTCTTGCCGTCTTGATCAATCATGATTTGACCATCAAAGACACCTTCGATGATCTTGCCTTCGTTATTGCTAATGACTACTTCTCTCGGGGTAGTAATGGTTTCCCCATCTCCAAGCATCGAAATCAAAAGTTCTTTGGCGGCGGCCAAATTGGTTTCTGCTTCTTGAATAAGAGAACGGAGTCGTGTTTTTTTTTTTTTTTGTTAATAAGTAATAAACAACGATCCTGTGGGGTTTATAAATTTAACTCTAATCGTACGGCCTTTTTAGGAAAATGTCAAGAAAGATAAGGTTAAAATTAGTGGACTTTATGGAGAAATTATGTTAAAAAATGCTATTTTTCGAAAAATCGTTTATGATAGAAGTATGATTAAAATTATTGCTGGTGGAAAGAAGCATATTTCAGAGATTGTGGGGATGATTTCGGAATACGAGAAGCGTTTGAAGAAGCCGTTTGATATCAAGTGGCAATTTCTGGAGGAGAAGAAGCTTGATGAATATCTAGCTAACTGGCCGTTCATAGGGCGAGAATTCGTAATACTTTTGGATGAGCGTGGAGTGATTTTTAAGAATAGCCAAATCGCGGAAATTATGTCGAAAGAGTTTAATTTTGGTAAAGAAATTGTTTTAATTATTGGCGGTGCGTATGGTGTAACGGAAGTGGTTCGAGAAAAATCCGATGTGGTCTGGAGTTTTTCAAATCTGGTCTTCCCTCATCAATTGATGCGAGTGATGCTGATAGAGCAAATTTATCGTACGCAAGAAATTTTACATGGTGGAAAATATCATCACGAATAAAATCGTTTGTAGTGGTTTGCATTTTTCCCTTCTCTCTGATATAATGTAGGAAGTTACCAAAGACAGTGACGGAGTAATCTTAATAAGGTCACCGAGGAAAATCTTCTAATTAATTTTTCTGGTAACGAAAATTAAAAATTCGTAAACTTTTTAATAAAAAATTTAACAATCAAGGGAACTTTTTATGGCAATTTCCAAAGATAAAAAGAATACATTGGTTGCAGATTTAACTAAGCTTTTATCAGAAGCTAAACTAACTGCTTATGCAAACTACCAAGGTTTGTCTGTGGCTGAACTCGAAGAGTTACGCCACAGTGCTCGTGAGCAAGGTGTGAAAATTAAAATCGTGAAGAACCGCTTGGTTCGTGTTGCGATGAATGAAATCGCTGTCTACAAAGACACTGACACTACTCACCTCACTGGTCAATTAGTTTACGCAATTTCTGATACCGACGAAATCGCTCCTGCTAAGATTTTGGCAGAGTTTGGTAAGACCCACAAAGCTTTCGAACTTTTGGGTGGTTTTTCTGAAACTGGTAACGCCTTGGATACCGCAGAGATCAATGCTCTTGCAGCTCTTCCTTCCAAGAACGAATTGGTCGCCCAGGTGGTGGCTCAATTGCTTTCCCCAGTCAACGATTCCATCTCAGCTCTCGCTGGTGGTCTTTCCGGAATTGTTTCTGGCTTAGAAAACAAGTAACAAGTGTACTATTAATAACAAATTTAATTTTTCGAAAGGTCTAACATGGCTGATATTAAAAAACTTGCTGAAGAATTAGTAAATCTTACTGTTCTTGAAGTAAACGAACTCAAAAATACTCTCAAAGATGAATATGGTATCGAACCAGCTGCTGCCGCTGTTGCTGTTGCTGCTGCTCCTGCCGCTGCTGCCGAAGAAGAAGGCAAATCTGAATTTAACGTCGTTCTTAAAGACGCTGGAGCTCAAAAAATCGCTGTTATCAAGGCTGTTAAAGAAGCTACCGGTCTTGGTCTTGGTGAAGCTAAAGCCCTCGTTGATGGTGCTCCTTCAACCGTAAAAGAAAACGTCAAGAAAGACGAAGCTGAAGCTTTGAAGAAAACTCTCGAAGAAGCTGGTGCTGTCATCGAATTAGCTTAATTAAAACTCTGAAGTTTACGAATTTATTCAAAATATCCTACTTAAAGTGGGATATTTTTTATGGCTTATTTTTTAAGAATGAATGAATGAGCGAGTGGTTGCTCCTTGCTGTGTTTTTATGAAAGATATAAAAACACCCCAGATTATCTGGGATATTTTAAAACTATGTTTTCTTGGTGAAGGCACCAGGAGCACCAGGTTTATTGATGCGAGCGTAAGAAACATTATTGCCAATGTAATTAAGGTTGGAAGTAACGCCATAGAACATATCATTAGATTTTGTAACTTTCGTAGTGACGAAGCTTTCGGAAGCGTAGACATATTGGAGCCAGGTCGACTGAGCAAACATCTCGGTGGTATTTTCAAGATTTCGAGTATCCCAGTTAGTTAAGTCAAGGATTTTTAGCCAGGTGTAGTTGAACATACTTTCGGCATTGACTAGACTTCTAGTATCAAAGGAGCTGAGGTCAAGATTAAGTACATAAGTATTATTGAACATGAAGCTCATATTCTTGACTTTTCCAGTATTGAATTCAAATTTTACATTAGTCCCCCTTAGAAGACCAGAACTATTGGCTCCGAACATGCCCTCCATATTTTCAACATTAGCGGTTTCGAGAGTGTTAATATTATCAAGTTTTGTGATATTGCCAATGCCATAGAACATATAACTAGTGTCGGTAAGATTTGGAGTATGGAAGATTGGTAAGGTGATTTCAGTATGGTATGAATTGTATTTAAATAGGCCACGCATAGAGGTTAGGTGCGGTAGATTCAGATTATTGCCTGGCCAGATAATCTTGCCAGTTGAAGAAGTTTTACTTTCTGAGCTAAATGTGCCTTCCAGAGTGGTGACATTACTGAGGTTAAAATGAGAAATATCAAGTTGAGGAGTATCTAGATTTTGGAACATATAACTCATATCGGTGAGATTTGCAGTATTGAATGTGCTTGGGAAGGTTACTGGGCCATTAGCATAAGCTTTTGCGAACATATACGAGGCGTTGGTGACTTTATCGGCTTTAAGATTCGGGATGATGTTGGCTTGTGATAGATATGGTGTATTGGCAAATAGGTGACTGAGATTAAGGGCATTTTTGATATCTAATTTATCAAAATTATTAATAGTTGTGAGCTTAGAGGCATTTTCAAAAAGAGAGCTCATGTCGGTAACATTTGAAGTATTAAAGACGGTTGGTAAGGTGACCGTTTTAAGTTCGGATGCACTTTTAAAGATACCAGCGACTGCGGTAAGTGGTCCAGTTTGCATACTACCAAGGTCGATATTTTTAACCTTACTATTTTCAAACATGTAGGACATATCAGTAATGTTGTTGCCGCCTAGATTATTATTGTTTAATACGAGTTGATCGGCAGAAGTGTCTTTAAACATCCCAGAAAGATTAGTTGCCGCACTAAAGGTGATTTTGGATAGATCGATATTGCTTGCGTTTGTGGCACCATTAAACATGTTTGAGAAGTCAGTGGTGCTAGAAAATGTTGCCTCTGGCATACTAATTGTAGCAGCTTGAGCATTTTTAAACATTCCACTCGCATTTTCAACGTTATTGAAAGTTGCTTTTGACATAGTAATCGTGGTGGCTTTGGTGTTTTCAAACATTCCACTAGTATTTTCAACGTTATTAAAAGTTGCATTTCCGAGGGTAATGGTGGTGGCGGCGGAATTTTTGAACATATTTTGGGTATTGGTGGTGTTTTCGAAGGTTGAATTACTGAGATTGATTTCTCGTAGTGCCGAATTTTCGAAAATAGATGAGGCGTCTTCCATGTCGGAAATAGTCCAAGTAGAAAGATCGGCAGTCTCAAGGTATTTTGCGTTTTTGAAAAGATTAGAAATATTTTTGGCATTTGACATGAAAGAGGTGTCATCAATAACGGAAATACCAGAATCTTCGTAAAGTGATTCGATATTTTCAACTTCGGCCTTTTTCAGGAAACTCGTGAATTCATCAGCTTTGAATTTATTGCTATAATAGCCTGTCGTCTTGTGAAAGAGGTGTGAAGCATCTTTGACTTTGGAAAAATCGAGCATGTTACTATCTCGTCCATCATTAAAGGTGAAAGACACATCTCTATTGATATTAGTGAGTCCGGAGAACATATAAGATAGATTTTCTGGGAAGATAAGCTTGGTGGCAGGTGTCCAAATGCAGTATTTATCCCAAGAGTTACGATATCCGCCAAGATAGACCGGTGCTTCGGAATCTGGAGTGGAAATTAAACTCGTGCGTTCTGGTGTAATATCGTTACTACATTTATTTTTACCAACTGAAATATTAAGATCAGGATAATAAGAATTGCTGGTAGTTTTTAATGGGTCATCAAAATAACTTTGATCAGTAATGCCAAGACCCTTTTTGAGCACTTTATTTAATTCTGTGCCATTTACAATTTTTCCAGTAGATTCACCTTCTGAAATGAGGGTAAAAATTAATTTACGTTGATATGATCCAGCTGGGATGTCGTTACGTAGTGCAAAACCCAAATTAAATTTAAAGTTATCAGCCGCTGTGAGTTGAGTAGTGACATTACGGATCAGTGCGGGTGATGCAAGAGCCGGAATGTAATTGTATAGTTTATTGTCAACGGTTTCAGTATTGTAACCATACTGATTATTCATAGCACTAGACAGATTATTATTGTTGCCATAGACAGAAGTAATCTTAAAACTATTACTTGTAGTGCTAATAAGTCCAGTCTCAGCGCTATCGCTACTAAAATAGAGCTTATATCCAGTCGAGCTACTGGAGTTGACGGTTAAATCGAGAGTTTTTGTGACCTCAGTTTTAGCCTGGGTGCCAGTGTCGGCTTGAATGTTAACATTTGATGGAACGGTGATTGAAACAGAATCGGCAAAAGTGTCTTGAGTTTTAATCAAGAAGAACGCAAGGCTAAAAATTAGAGCAAAGCTAATCCTTTGGCCTAGACCACAAAAACTTCTTTTGTGTGTGCGTGATTTTAGCACTTAAACCTCCACTTTAACTTATTTGATCTTTTAGGTCGAAATAAATTTACTCTTAATGCTTATATTTTAGCATAAATGGAATGATAAATGGAAGAGCTAAATTGAAGATTTGGGATGTTGTTTGTGGCAGGTTTATGAGAATGAAGAATGGAATAATTAGATTGTTAAGGTTTTCTAGTGAAGACGCCTGGCTTCCCTGGTTCGTCGATACGGGCATATTCGATACCATCTGATGATGCACGAGTGCCAAGCGCACCCGCGACAGTACATCGATCAAAGATACCTTCGAACTTTGTGACTTTGGTCGTGACGAAGCTATCTGAGGCATATACAGTATTAAGACGGTTGCTATAGTCGAACATATGAGACATATCTTCGACACTACTGGTATCCCAGCCAGTAAGGTCAATTACCTCGAGATAACTAGACCCAAGAGTATTACTCATAGTTACTACGTTACTAACATTAAGTCCGGTGAGATCAATAGTACCATCTTGAGTCGTAGTGTAATAAAACATACTTTGCATATTTTTCACATTTGAGGTGTCAAAAGCGATTTTGACTGGCGCAAAATCAAAAGTATCGTAAGTAAACATACCTTCCGTATTTTCCACTAATGAGGTGTCCAGTCCGGTGAAATCTAGTCGGGTAATACGGGTACCAAGTTCACTAAACATATAACCTAGGTCTGTTAATGAATGGGAATTGATTTTTGGGAAGACGATTTGGCCGAGGTAGTGATTCCCCTTGTAAAGACCTCGAAGTGAGGCAAGGTATGGAGCCTCAACTGGATGATCCGGCCAAATGATTTGCTGGGCAGAGTACTTATTGTCATCAAGGGTAATCTCATCTGGATTTGCTCCACTAAGCATCTCTTCCATGGTGGTGGCGCTATCAAAATTCATGTTGGAAATATCGAGTAATGGAACCTTGAAGCCACCAAACATGTCTTTCATATTAGAGATATGATTGGTTTTAAAGGTAGTCGGAACGGTAGTATTTTGGCTAGAGGTGGTTCGATAAAACATATATGAAGCGTCGGTGATATTTTCAGATTCAATATGGTGAATAAAATCTTTGATATCAAGCGATATAGTATTCGCAAACATGTGATTGGTGTCGGTAGCGCTAGTCAATTTGATTTTATCACCGTTTTCTAGCGTAGCAAGACGAATATTATCGGCGAGGAATGAACTAAAATCTGTAACAGCTGCGGTATTAAAGATATTTGGGAGAGTGATTTTTTGTACATTAGGAAGATTCTTGAACATACTGGCAATATTCTCTAGGGGGCCAGTGGAAATATTATGGAGATCTATCTCTGTAAGATAAGGGCAATCCTGAAACATACTCGACATATCAGTAATATGATTACCACCCATGGGTGCTACATTGAGAGTGAGGCCGCTAATTTCGGATTTATAGAACATCTGAGAGAGATTTTCTGCCGAGATGAGGGATAGTTTTGGTAATTTTAGCGTAAAATAATAGGATCCACTTTCCTTAAAGAAGTTACTAAAGTTAGCTGTATTAGTGAAAGTGGCACTAGATAGATTAAACTCGCTAAGAGGTGCTTTTTCAAACATAGAGCCTGCGTCGGTAGATTTGGCAAAAGTGGCTTTAGTTAGAAGTATTTTTGAAGATTTGGTATTCATGAACATGGCGTGAGTGTCAGTGGTTTCACCAAAGATTGCATTTGGAAGCTGGATTAGTGAAGAACTTTGGGTATCCTTGAACATGTTTGTGGTGTTTTTCGTCTTAGCGAAGGTAGCGTTACTTAGAATAGCTTGGCTGATACCACTACCTTCGAACATGGACTGGGTATCTTCGGCTTCGTCGATAATCCAATCGGAAAAATTAACTTGACCCAAAGATTTCGTATTGCGAAAAGCATTGGCTAGATTCTTGGCGTGATTAACGATATTGGCGATTTTACTAACCTCTCCGATCATTGAATTTTCAAAGAGTGATTCAGCGCTTTCGATGGGGGAATCTTTGAGATATTCAAAAAAATCTGAAGCTTCGAAGGAGCTGTTGTTATATGCGACAGTATTGTGGAATAGATGGTCGAGATTTTTGACTTTCTTAAAATTTAGTGTGGACTTACTGCGACCGTCGGCAAAATTGAAGGAGACATGATAGTCGGTCCCGCCAAGTCCGGCATACAGATAGGAAAGATCTTCTGGGAAGATTAATTCTGTAGCATTACTCCAAATGCAGATATTATCCCAGCTGCTACGATAGCCACCGAGATAAACTTCGGCGTCGGAATCTGGCAGGGAGATAACCGAGGTGCGTTCTTTGGTGATATTATCGCTGCATTTATTTCTACCTACGGTAATATTAACCTCTGGCCATAAATCGTTCGGGGTAGTAGTAAGCGGGTTATCGAGATAGCCGGCCTCGGTGATGCCGACAGCTTTTTTGATGGCTTTATTAATTTCGATACCATTAACTAATTGGATAGAAGCTTGATCTTCGGCTAGGAGGGTAAAAATTAGATTGCGATGATATTCACCAGGCTGTGCGGAAGATTCGAGTTCGAAGCCGAGGTTGAATTTGACAGTATCGGCGGCAGTAAGTGGATCTTTGACTTGCTTGATTTTGAGCGGGCTACTAAGGCTTGGGATTTGTTGGTAAATTTGATCGTCAGTGTCTTTGATATTATAGCCGTACTGGTTATGCATGTCTCTAGAAAGTACATGATCAGAACCATAGACGGAAGGGATGGAATAGTCGTTCTTAGGGTCGTTGCTCACTAGTGAGCTATCCTCGCTGTCGCTACTAAAAAGTAATTTGTAGCCTAAGGGGCTATTAGTATTAACGGTGATATTGATGGATTTGGAAAACTGCATTTTACTTCCAGTCGAAAAATCGGTTTCGACTTTAACCTCGCTAGGCATCCCTAGTGAGGCAGTCGAGGCATGAGTACTTTCGAAACGCAGCAAGCAAAATAAAGTGCTGACTAAAAAGATTGATAGTATATTAAAAACCGACCTACCACTGATGGCATGTCTAATTCCTCGCTTTGACACGGTTTTTTCTCTCCCATTTATGTTATTTATCTAGTCCTAATAGATAAATCTATGTTTATACATCTACTTCGAGTTTAGCATAATTGGAATAAAATGGCGGCAGAAAATTGATGTAAAATTTAATAAATATTAATTAATCTATGAAGCGATAAAAAATAAGCACCGGTTTAGAGGTGCTTATTTTAGAGATTCAAGAGCTTAGTTGTAGATGTTTTCTACAGCGATGGAAGGACCCATGGTAGTAGAAATAAATATACTCTTAATGTATTGACCCTTGATAGAAGCTGGTTTCATTGACTTCAAAGAATCCATGAACACGGTAGCATTTTCGTTCAATTGGTCGAGGGTGAAATTGGTTTTACCAACACCGATGTGAACGATGGCTTGTTTGTCGACACGATATTCGACCTTACCAGCCTTAGATTCCTTAACAGCCTTCTCGATATCGAGAGTGACGGTACCAGCCTTTGGGTTTGGCATCAAACCCTTAGGGCCGAGCAAGCGAGCGAACTTACCAAGTTTTGGCATGTAAGCTGGGGTAGAAATGAGAACGTCGAAATTGATAATTCCCTTTTCAAGTTGCTTGATGAATTCAGCATCTTCGGCGATGTCAGCACCGGCAGCCTTAGCTTTCTTGCATTCATCTTCTGGGGCGAAGACGGCGACACGAACAGTCTTACCATTACCGTTTGGAAGAACGATGGTGGTACGAATGTTTTGGTCGGCTTGGCGTGGGTCGACACCAAGACGAGCGTGAATTTCAATAGTAGCATCGAATTTAGCTGGGTTGGTTTCGACAGCAAGCTTAATAGCGTCGGTGAGGCTGTAGGCCTTAGTCTTATCGATGTTCTTGTAAGCAGCTTGGTATTTTTTACCACGGCGTTCAAGAACTGGACGAGTGACTGGCTTGGCACCCTTTGGCTTCTCCTCTAGGGCCTCTTGCTTGTGCTCTTCGGCACGAGCCTTGCGCTCTTCTTCAGCCTTAACTTCTTCGATGTGCTTCTTGGATTTTTTACCAGATTTGGCAAATTTCTCTTCTGCTTCGACAGTTTCGACTGGAGTTTGGTTTAATTCTTCAGTAGATTTGATTTGTTCTTCTGACATTTGATTTCTTTCTGTGGTAATAACGAGCGAACTCTCCCACGGTTAATTAATTTTAATTAATTATTCGGCGATGGTGACACCCATAGAGCGGGCAGTACCAGCGACGGTTTTGATAGCACCTTCAAGATCGACAGCATTCATTTGCTTCATCTTGATGTTGGCAATCTTCTCGAGTTGTTCACGAGTGATAGAGCCAACTTTTTCGGTGTTTGGACGACCAGAACCTTTTTGAAGCTTTAATTCTTCACGAATTAAATCATCAACTGGTTGACCGAGACAAACCCAATCGAAAGTGCGATCATCGAAAACGCGGATGTGAACAATCACGTTCTTACCAGCGAATTCTTTGGTTTTGTCGTTGAATGGATTAATGAAATCCATCATGTTTAGGCCCCATTGACCCAAGGTTGAACCAACTGGAGGACCTGCGGTAGCCTTACCACCAGGGATGCGTAACTTTAAGTTACCAATTACTTTTTTTGCCATAATTTTTTTACTCCTA
>CAUQEK010000022.1:0-13851 GCA_963517385.1 uncultured Candidatus Saccharibacteria bacterium
AAGAGACTGGCGAATCTAATTGGGGATGGAGACGTGGTGCTAGTGGCCGGAGGTGACGGTACGGCGGGGATCGGAGTGAACGGGATTATGCAATCTGGCAAGGATGCAAAATTTTATGTGATTCCGTACGGGAATTTTAATGATATTATTCAAATTTTACGGCCAAATTCGGGTAAAAAAGTTTACCCAATTGAAGCCTTGATAGATGGAAAACATTTTCGTTATGCTTTGGCGTATTTTACGGTGGGGATGATGGCGGAATCGACGAAAATTTTTGATGACGAAAAAGTGCGTAGGAAATTAAGAAAATCGAAATTTAATTTAATCTTTTCTTTGAAGACGCTTTTGATGTGGTTTTTTGTGAATCGTAAAAAAGATTACATTACGATTGATGGTCAAAAATATTCGGATATTCTGGTAGTGAACGGGAAAAACGTGGCGAGATTGATGAAAGGCGGGGAATATTATTTGGGGGAAACTTTTCTCTATACGGAACAGCGTTTGAATAACTTTTTTGCCATGGTGTTTTTTATGTTGCAGGCAATGTTTAGCGGAATTCCGGGTAGGAAATTAAAAGAAAAGACGATTCATTTCGAGGAAAAACAGAGAATTTTCATTCAATCGGAGGGGGAATACAAAGATTTGGTGGTGCAGGAAATTAGTTTTTCGAAGAGTGATAAATCAATTGAAATCTTGTAGGAAAAAATAAAGATTTCTATTTCGCTTATGTTATAATAAGGCTATATGAGTCTATTACGTGGTGTGGGCGATTTCTTCGCATTGGATATTGGAACCAACTCAATTCGCATGATTCAATTATCTGGCGATGTTGAGAAGGGTTGGGCACTGGAAAAATTTGCCTATGTGCCGGTGGATAAAAAAATTACGATGGATGATTCGGAACAGGGTCGTAGGAAACTGGCCGAAACGATTTTGGGTGCGAAAAAGCAGGCGGGTATTACTACTAAAAATATCGCAATTGGCTTGCCGGCGCGCAAAACTTACACAGCAATTATTGAGGTGCCAAATGCGCCAGAGAAGGAACTAGCAAAAACCGTTAAGTACGAAGCCGACCAATATATTCCGATGGCGGTGGATGATGCAAAGATTGATTTCGCAGTGCTCGGTGTTTCACCTAATGACAATACGAAGGCAGAAATTTTGATTTCATCAACGGATCGCGCCTACGCAGAAGAAAGACTCGAAGATATCGAAATGTTGGGGTTAAATGTGATTGCGCAGGAGCCAGAACCAATTGCCATGGTGAGAGCGTTGGCGCAGATTGGGGTGGAAGATGCGCGGATGATTATCGATTTTGGAGAAAATTCGACGGATCTCGTAGTGATGTATCTAGGAGCACCAAGATTAGTGCGCTCGATTCCCGGTGGACTTTCGGCTTTTATTAAAACTGTAGCGAATGGACTGTCGATTTCGGAAGCACAGGCAAAACAGTTTATTTTGCAGTATGGACTTTTGCAGGATCAATTCGAGGGGAAAATTTATCAAACGCTTTCGAGTAACTTGGAAGGCTTTACGATGGAATTAGTGAAGTCGGTGCGCTTCTTCCAGAATAAATACACGGGCGCGCAATTTGGGGGAATTATTCTTTCGGGTTACGCGGGAATTATTCCGCTTATGGCAGAATATATTGAAGCGAAGACGGGTATTTCGACGATTCAGGGTAACCCATGGCAATATGTACGTGTCAATGAGCAGCAACAAAAATTACTACTTCCAGTAGCCTCAGAATTCGGAGTGGCGATCGGTCTGGCAGAAAGGAGCAATGACTAATGAAAAAAATCGATTTTAAAACCATGCATCTTTCTGATATTCCTGATGTCATCAAAAGTATTTTTACTGGTGAAACCGATAATGAAATGATGACGGGGCAAACTGGTAAATATGAAATTAACTTGGTGCCAGATATCAAGACGGATATGCTGAAGTTAATGAAGCTACGTAACATGATTGTGTTTGGTTGTGTGGTGGTAATTATTGCTTCATCGGTGTTTACGGCGTTTTTGGCGATTTTCAAGGGCGCCCAGGATTTGACAATTGCAAGTCAGGGAAAGCACATCGAGAATCTTTCGAATACAATTAACCAATATTCAGAATTACCAGATTTCTTAAATATTCAAGATCAATTAGCCAAATTGAAATCGATTAACGATAACCGTTCAGTGTTGTCGCGAGTTTTTCCGGTGTTAAAAAATCTTTTTCCAACTAATAAAGATACGATTAAAATCTCGGATTTGAATGTGAACCTTTCGACTTCGACGATAAATTTTGATGCGCAAGCAAATGCGGGCGAAGAACCATATATTGATTACCGCGTACTGGAATCATTTAAGAAGTCAGTGAATTTGATGAAATATGATTATGGACGCTATGTGGATGCACAGGGAAATTTGATTCCATCACGTTGTATGGAGGAAACCGATTCAGCTGGAAATATTTTGACGGATAACGGCAATACTTACGCGATTTGGAAGCGTGGTTTAACGGATTGTGACCCAACACGAAACGATCATCAAAAGAAATCAGCTTTAACTCAGTCAAATAATAATTCGAATGTTTCGAATACAAACTTGAATAGTGATTTTGGTAAAGTAAAGGCCAAATCAAATGTTTCGGACGATGTTGAACATGTGGAAAATACGGAAAAGAGTGGCAATGTAGAGAATAATGGCGATGTGGTCAAGACAGATATTCAGACAATTATTCCAGACGAAAAGATTTGGCGTAGCCCACTATTTGATCTTTGGTATAAGCACGAAAAAATGCGTACGGCGGATGACGGCATTCAAGATACGCTTGATACTAACGCAGAAGTTTCGGAATCAGAAGTGAATGGTGTGAAGACTCGCACGCAAAAAATTAAGAATGTGAAAAATTACATCTATACACCTTCGATGGGATTGGACGGTAAAATTTCGAGCGTGCCTCACTTCGAAAGTAGCTGTATTACTTATAAGGGCGAAAAGAACGGTGATAATGTGAAATGGTCAGCGGAAAATAAATGTAAGATGGTGCCAAACGGCATTCGTGTGACGGATTCTTCGAACGGTCGTGATTCAAGCTCGAATTTAGTTTTGCGTTTCTCGACAATTATTAATGTGGACCCAGAACTTTTCAAGTTTACTAATAAACACATTTTGACATTCGGCCCTTCAGGTCAAAACGTAACCGACTCTTATCTCCAAGTGGAAGGTATGTTCGCAGCACCAGCGAAGGATTGTGCAAAAGATGATGCGGAATGTGTGGGGCAAAAAACTTCAGCAGGAACAAACAATTAAAGAAGGTAAAAAATGAGCGAATTAATTTTAACAAAACGCGTACGAATTAATAAAATTAGGCAACAAATTACCTTGATTGTTTTGGCAGCTTCGGTCTGTTTCGGGGTTTGTTTGGTGCTTTCAGTTTACTTCATTAAATATATGAGTTTTAATGGCAAAGTAATTGCGGCGCGAGATACTTCAATTAATAATTATTACCAGACGATTAAGAATGTCGGTATTTGTGAAGATACGGATAAGGATGGTAAATACAACGACAAAGAACTGGCAAAATGTGACCCAAATAAGGTGGATGTTTCGAAATTAGCTAATACTTTACGCTACAACGCTTTGGTGACGATGGCAAATAATACGAATTTGGAATCGATTGCGAGAGACGGCCAGAAGAGCTGTTTTGATGAAAATAAAAATCGTATCGATTATTCGAAACTGTATTTGAATTCAAAAACCGATAACGAAAAAGCTTACAATCTCAATATGATTAAAATGTGTTCGGCACTGCGGGTAATTCCTGATGCGTTGCCAGCACAGAAAAATGATGAGGCATTACTAGCTTCGATTAACCAGATTTTCCTTTTGTCAGGATTTGAACCAGAACAGTTATCGCCAGGGAATTCTTATAAGAATAGTGGAATTGTGGGTGTTTCAACGATTCCAGTTTCGATTTCGGTAAAGAAAGACGAAAAAGATACAATGAAAGTGCTCTCGAATTTGGAAAAATCAATTCGTTCGTTCAACATTGAAAGTGCGCAGATTAAATGGAGTTCGAATTTAACTACCAAATCTTCGAGACTTGAACTAACCGCTCAAGGCGCGGCTTATTACACGAAGGGTGCGGCGGTGCGTGAAAAAGATTCGACAGTTTATGCTTCAGGTAAGGCTCGTACGCAAGAGTCGAAGGACAAGGCAGACGCGGCAGCAAAGAAGAAGGCAGAAGAAAAAGCCAAGAAACAGGCGGAAGAAGAAAAGAAAAAGCAGGAAAAGGAGGACGAGAAATGAGACGTTCAGACATCTTCACGGTAACTTTTGTAGCCAGCGTGGGGGTCTTACTAACATTTATCGCTTGTAGTTTCTTGCTGGGCGATCCAGATACACGTTATTTGAAACATAAGACGATTGGTAAAATTACGGCAGATTTGACGAGCCCTGATCCGGAAGTCTTCAATGTGGATGCGATTAACCCAACGGTAGAAGTTTACGTGGGTAGTTGTGAAGACGTGGACCGTAACGGAATTTTGGACCGCGCCGAATTAGTGGCTTGTGGTCGTGCTACACCAGAAACTGCGGCAGAGGAAGAAAAGAAAGAAAAAGCCTCAGAAGAGAAAAAAGAAGAGGCCGAAAAGAAAACTTCTGACGATGAAAATGAAGATTCTAAGACGAAGGCAGATTCAGATAAAACCTCTGAGGGCGAAAATAAATCGAAAAATGAAGCTTCAGATAAAACTTCCGGAAATAGTTCAACTTCGACGAATAAAACTTCGGAAACTAAGAAAGAAAATTAAAGGAAAAGATTTTGTTTACACATGACTCGCAAGAAAAAGTAATTCAGCTCTTGATTAAAGAAGGGTTGGTTTTTGAGTCGGATGTAAAAAGAGTAGTAGAAGAGGCAGAAAAGCGTAAGCAGCCACTACTAGCCAATTTAGTAGCACAAAAAATTTGCGATGCGGAAACAATTTCGCATGCCACGGCGGTAATTATGAATGTGCCGTATGTGAGCCTACATAACGTGAAAATGGACCGCGAGATTTTGACTTTGCTGCCTTATGATGTGGTTTCGAGATTAATGGTGGTGCCATTAGGGGAGAAGAATGGAGTTCTGTATGTGGCGATGCTGGATGTTTCGAACGTGCAGCAGATTGATTATCTTTCGACTTTGACGCAGAAGCAAATTCGCGGCATGGTAGCCAGTGAGGCGGGAATCAAGAGTGCGATTGCTCAGTACCAGGGTGATTTTCGAGCGGTCGAAAAAGCGGTTAAAAGTAGCGACGAGGAAGATGTGAATTCTTCAAGTGTAAAAACCATTACACAGGATTCACCGATTTCGAAGGCTTTGACTACGATTTTGGATTATGCGACGAAAACGAAAGCTTCGGATATTCATATTGAACCACTGGAAGCGGCATTAGTAGTGCGTTGTCGCATCGATGGTGTGTTGCGTAAGGTGATGGAACTGCCGAAATCGATTGAGCCAGCACTAGTTTCAAGAATTAAGATTTTAGCGAACTTGAAAATTGATGAGCACCGCGTGCCACAAGATGGTCAGTTTACGGTGTCGGTGGAAGGCACGGAAATTGATTTACGTATCGCGGTTTCGCCAGTGATTTGGGGTGAACAGGTGGTGATTCGTATTTTGGATAAAAGTGGTACGACGCTTGACATTGAACAGATGGGGATGACCGGACATGCACTGGCGATGGTACAGCGGGGGATCGAACGTCCGAACGGTATGATTTTAACTTCGGGTCCGACCGGTTCTGGTAAGTCGACGACGCTTTATGCTTTGATTAAAAGAATTAAATCCGACAAGATTAACATCGTGACCCTGGAAGATCCGGTCGAATACAAGATGGACGGGGTGAACCAAATTCAGGTGAATGTGGATGCGGGTCTAACTTTTGCGGCGGGTCTTCGTAGTATTTTGCGTCAGGACCCAGATGTAGTAATGGTGGGGGAAATTCGTGATGCGGAAACGGCGAACTTGGCAGTACAGGCATCGCTAACTGGACACTTGGTATTTTCGACTTTGCACACCAACTCAGCGGCAGGTATTTTGCCAAGGCTTCTGGATATGGGGATTGAGCCATTTCTTTTAGCTTCGACTTTAAATACGGTGATCGGTCAACGTTTGGTGAGGCGTGTGGCGCCGAAACGAGAAGTGGTGCATTCGACAGAAATGGAAACCAAACAAATTAATGATTTGGTGGCGAAATTATTGCCACAAAGCCAGGAACAGGTGGCGATGGTATCGGAAGATTTGGGTTATCCAGGGCTTCCAGTAGTGAATCAGAACGGCTACTCGATGATGCGGGGAATTGATGAAAGGGAAACACCGGGTGGATATAAGGGACGTGCGGGTCTTTATGAAACGATTGAGATTGATGATGATATTCAGAAAATGATTGTGAAACGCGCAACGTCTTCGGAAATTATGCAACTAGCGAAGGAAAAAGGCACTTTGACGATGCGACAAGACGGAATGTTGAAGGCGCTGACTGGGGTGACAACCGTAAGTGAAGTGAACCGCGTAGCATCAGATTTGGCGTAGTGAAGATAAAAAAGTTTATGGTAAAATAAAGATAAGAGGTAAATATGCAAGAAAATCAAGCACAGACGAGCGTACGTTCAGCAGCCGCAGCACAGGCCGCCGCAGCCGCTTCATCACCAACTGCCGTGCCAACTTCGGTGAAAATTGAAACATTATTAGAGGCTTGTATTAAGCACGGGGCTTCAGATTTGCATATTCAGGTGGGGTTGCCACCAATCTTACGTATTGATGGTTCACTGGTGCCAATTCCAAATACGCCGATTTTAACTACGGAAATTGTCGACACCTTGATTTTCTCGACGCTAGATTCAATGCAACGTGAAACTTTGGCGAAGGATAAAGAATTCGATTATTCATTTGCTTTTGGCGAGATTGCACGTTTTCGTGTGAACGCTTTTAATGAAAAAGGACACCTCGCGGCAGCATTTCGTTTGATTCCAACCAAGATGCCAACGATTGAAGAATTAGGTATGCCACAAGTGATTTCGGGCTTTGCGGATTATCCACGTGGTTTGGTCCTAGTGACAGGGCCAACTGGTTCTGGTAAATCGACCACACTGGCGGCAATTATTAATAAGATTAACAGTGAAAAATCGGTGCATATTTTGACAATTGAAGATCCGATTGAGTTTACCCATAAATCGAAGCGAAGTCTGGTGGCACAACGTGAAGTGCATTATGACACCTATTCGTTTAGTCGAGCTTTGAAGTCGGCTCTACGTGAAGACCCGGATGTGGTGCTACTCGGTGAGATGCGCGATCTTGAGACGATTAGCGCAGCAATTACGATTGCGGAAACTGGTCACTTGGTGTTTGCGACTTTGCACACCAACTCAGCAGCGCAATCAGTGGACCGTATGATTGACGTGTTCCCAGCAGAACAACAACCACAAATTCGTTCACAGCTGGCGGGGATTTTGATGGCAGTTTGTTCGCAGCGTTTAGTGCCAGCAATTGGTGGTGGACGTGTTTGTGCGGCAGAAATTATGGTGGCGAATACGGCAATTCGTTCGATTATCCGTGAAGGTAAAACTCACCAACTGGATACGGCAATTCAGACCGGGGCTTCAGAAGGTATGCAGACGATGGATCGCACCTTGGCGAAATTAGTCCAACAGGGAACGGTGACTTATGATAGCGCAAGAGAATATGCGGTAGACGTGCGTGAATTTGAAAGGATTGTGAAAGGCGCCTAATGAACCGATATATTTATAAGGCCCGCGATAGTAAGACGGGTGCAATTATTAAGGGCGTAATTCAGGCAGAGAATGAACGTGCCGCCGGTAAGCTCTTGATTGAGCGTGGTTACACACCAGATACGGTGACGGAAGATACTTCGGGTGACAGTTTTTTTGATAAATTTAAAAACAAAGTTACCACGAAGGATAAAATCGTTTTCACGAGACAATTTTCGACTTTGATTGGGGCAGGTTTGCCACTTTCGAACTCTTTAAGAGTTTTGATTGAGCAAACTGAGAGTAAACCAATGCGTCGGGTGACGGAATCGATTTTGGCGGACGTGGAAGCAGGTAAGAGTTTGACACAGGCCTGTGCTAAATTCCCAGATGTATTTAACCGAATTTATCTAGCACTTTTGAAGGCTGGTGAATCTTCTGGTACGCTGGATAAATCTTTAAGACGATTAGCTGATCAGCAAGAAAAAGACCACGCGATGGTGATGAGGATTAAAAATTCCTTAACTTACCCAGCGATTGTGCTGGCGGTGATTATTGCGGTTTTGGTATTTATGGTGATTGCGGTGGTGCCGCAGGTGCAACAACTTTACCATGATCTGGGGAAAGATTTACCGATGATTACTAAGTTATTGGTGGAGCAAACGAATTTCTTGGTAAATATGTGGTGGTTAGTAACAATTGTGATTGGCCTTGTGATTTACTTTGTTTTTCAATTTGTGCGTACGGATAGTGGACGTCATGTCCTAGCGAGAATTAAATTAAATATTCCGGTATTTAAATCGATGTTTTGGCGTCTATATAATGGACGTTTCGCACGTACGGCGGAAAACTTGCTTTCGACAGGTGTGTCGATTCAGGATACTTTAGCGATTTCAGCCGAAGCAATCAATAATTTGATTATGGAAGAAGAAATTAAGGAAGTTTCGGAAAAAGTGAAGCAGGGTAAAACGCTGTCAGCATCACTGAAGGAGCTAGATTATATTTTGCCATTACTCCCACAAATGGCGGCAATCGGTGAAGAATCTGGTAAAATTGATGAAATGCTGGGTAAGGCAGCGAACGTCTACGAAGACGAATTAGATCAGCAAATTAATACAATTTCGACATTGATTGAGCCAATTATGTTGGTGATTATGGCTTTGATGGTGGCGGTAATTATCGCTGGCGTGCTTATGCCGATTTACCAATTGGTGTCGCAAATTCAGAAATAGAGGCAAAATGAGAAAATTATGGACAGATGGAAGTGCGTCACCAAATCCGGGGCCGGGGGGATTTTCTGTAATTGAAGATAAAAAACCGGTAGCGATGGGGCGAGAAGATTTAACCACGAATATCCGAATGGAAGGTTCGGCAATTCTGGAGGCCTTAAAGGTACTAGACGGTGAGGAAGCGGAAATTTGGACTGACTCAGAATTTTGGATTAATGTTTTAACGAAATGGGCGCCAGCTTGGGAAAAGAATGGCTGGAAGAAAAAGAGCGGTCCAATTAAAAATCTGAGTTTAGTAAAAAAAGTGTTCAAAGCTTACAGAGAAGCAAACGCGAAATTGGTCTGGGTGCGCGGGCATAACGGTACGGCGGAAAATGAGCTAGCCGACGAATGGGCAAATAAGGCACGAGAAAATACAAGCTTTCCGGGTCTAGAAATTTTAACGGTGGAAACGAGTGAAGAATGAAAAAAATTATTGTTAAAGCAGAAGTTAAGGACGTCGATAAGTTAGAGAATCGCTTGATGAATTTGGGTTATGATTTTGATCCAATGTACTGGCAACACTCGCGAATTTTTGTGCCACGAAATTACGAAGAACACAATAATTTTGCCAGAATGATTCTAAGGATGGACGTGAAGGCAGTGGATCGCCCAGCGCGTTACAGCCTGATTTGTAAGAGGCATCTCGAAAAATCGAAAATTGATTTGGTGCACGAAACTTTGGTTTCAAGTTACGCAGAAGCGGCGAATATTTTATTGCAGATGGGGCTGATTATTCAATCAGAAGTTTCGAGAACACGTCAAGAAGTGGTACTAGAGAACGGAATTACGATTTATCTTGATCAGATTGAGCATGGCCGCAAATCTTATATTAAGTTCGAGGCGGTTTTGGAAAATGAATCAGAGGCCGAAGAAATACGCAACCGCATTGAAGTTTTGATGCTGGACCTAAATATTCTGCCGGATTTGGTGATAAAAGATACTTACGGCGAAACAGCGAAGTAAAAGTGTGCTAAACTAATAGAAAAATAGTGAGGTGATATGGATTCCGAAAAGACTGAAATTACGAACTCTGAAATTCGAAAATTGAATGATTTTGATGTATTTTTGTGGGCGAACGAACTCGATGAAGTGAAAAACAATGTGTCGTGTGAACTATTTTTGTTTAATAAAAACTACACACCATTTAAAATTCGCTATTCTGAAAAATTAACTAATTCGGTGAAGCAGATGTTTATGGGCGAAGCGATCGCTTATGTAATTTCGGGTGCGGAAAAAGGTCTGGAATGCCGTGAATATGAAAAATCAGATGGTGAAGATAAAGTGATTTATCGCACAGATCTTTCGAAAGTAATTCGCGCGGAAAGTCTACTGAATTTGATCGAAAAAGAATATAAGGATATCGACTATTTCACGGATAATGAACACCAATTTAAGAAGATGAAGGGAATTATCGCGAAGTTTTCTTATCCAGGTGGTGATGATGGAACGAAAGTTTTCTATATCGCAAAGGGTATTTCCGCAGCCTCAGCTTTGAGCGCGAAAACTTCTTGGGAATTGAATGGTGAAAGTTTTGAGCCGTTCTCTGCGGAAGTGGCTTTGAAGATGCCAGACGATAATCAGGTGGCCTTTGTCGATGGATCGGTGGTGATTTTTAATCAGACGAAGTTTGAAAATCTTTTCCAGTACGATTTTAAGTCGCAGATGTTGGCGGAAGCAAAGGCGAAGGAGATTGAAGAAAAATACAAGCTTTCTTTCGCAGAAGGTTTGACCTTGAATGCGCTTTTAATGGATAAAAAACCGTTAGTGAAGAAGTTGCAAGACATGAACATCGAAGAGCAGATGTCGCAAGAACAATTGGTGGATTACGCGGACGAGATGAAACTCGAACTTATGACCGATGATGACGGCGCGATTATTATGATGGATGATAAGGATTTGACGATGTTTGTGAATCTTTTGAATGAAGATTATTATGTTTCACCAATTAATGGTAAGCGCTACGAAATTAAGTCAAAGAAATTACTAAACGAGCCGGAAGGCGAACCACCAAGAGGCTAAAATGCACCATTGTCGAATTTGCGGACATGCGATGGAATGCGGAAGTGAAAATAAGACTTCTCGCATTTTCAGTGGTTTGCCAAGGTTTTCGATTTGTGCGCGATGTTTGTTTCGGATTTTTCATTTGAGACTTTTAGATAAACGCGGAGTGAATGAAGTTTCGCGAGGGAATTGTTTGATTAATTAAATTTTTTACTCAGAATTTTAATAGTAGAATAAGGAGTAAAAATGAAAAATTTGAAAAAGTTATGGGCGATTTTCGGCCTAGTTTTGGTGGTGGGATTATTGGCTTTCTTGGTATTAAACCGAGAAAAGTTTGAACAAAAAAAGTATTCAGTAGTGTCGACGAGTTTTCCGGGCTATGATTTTGCCAGGGCGGTGACGAAAAATACGAATATTAGTGCAAAAATGTTGGTGAAGCCGGGAGCGGAAACCCATACCTATGAGCCAACACCGCAGGATATTATCGATATTAAGAATGCGGATATGTTTGTCTATGTGGGGGGAGATTCCGACACTTGGGTGAAGAAAATTTTGAAGGACGTAGATACGAAGAAAACTCACGTAGTGAAGCTGGTGGATTTGGTTTCGACGGTGGAAGAAGAAATTGTGGAAGGAATGGAAGATGAGGATGAACATGATCACGATCATGACCATGACCACGACCACGACCACGAATCGCATGAGCATAAGCATGATCACGACGAGGAAGAGGAAGGTCTAGAAATTGATGAGCATGTCTGGACGAGTCCAAAAAAGGCGATGGAAATCGTGAAGAAAATCGCAGAAGTGGCTTCCGAAATTGATGTTGCGGAGAAAAATAAGATTGACGATAATGCCGAAAAATATGTGGCGGAAATTGCGCAGGTAGATAAGGATTTACATCAAGCGATTGATGGTAAAATCTCAGAAATCGTGGTGGCGGATCGTTTTCCATTCCGTTATTTTGCTGATGAATTCGGCTTGAAGTATGCGGCAGCTTTTTCGGGTTGTTCAGAACAAACTGAGGCAAGTGCAAAGACGATTAGTTTTTTGATTAACAAAGTGAAGCAAGATAAGATTAAGAAAATTTACAAGATTGAACTTTCGAATGGTAAGATTGCAGAAACCGTAAGTAAAGATACGGGCGCGGAAGTTTTGGAATTACATTCGGCACATAATGTGACGGCGGATGATTTTTCGAAAGGTGTGACTTACGTAGATTTGATGAAGCGTAATCTATTGGCTCTAAGTAAATAGGATTTTTATGGAAAAACAGCCAATCATTGTAGTAAAAAACTTGAGCGTAGAATACGCGAAAACGCCGGTGTTTCGGAAGATTAATTTTGAAATTTTGGCGGAAGATTTTATCTGCTTGGTTGGCTGTAATGGGGCCGGGAAAACCACTTTAATTAAGACGATTTTGGGATTAATAGAGCCGAGTTTTGGAAGTGTGGAGTTTCTCGGGATGAGCCGTAAGGAGATTGGCTATATTTCACAGGAAACGGTGATAACAGCGAACTTTCCAGCGACAGTGGAAGAAATTGTTTTAAGTGGACTGCTGAACCAGAAGCGGGGAATTTTTTATACGAAGAGTGATAAGGAAAAATGTGAGGAAGCGCTCGCGAAATTTGGTATGAAAAAAATGTTGAAGAAACACTTTGCGGAGCTTTCGGGTGGACAGAGACAGAAAATTTGGCTAGCACGAGCGGTAGTAGCGACGAAGAAATTATTGATTTTGGATGAGCCGGGAAATAATTTGGATTCGAAATCGAAGAAGGAATTATACGCAGAGCTTTTGAAATTAAATGCGCAGGGAATTACAGTGGTGATGATTACGCACGACCTTGATCATCAGAATTTGGTGGGGAATAAAATTTTGGCGCTAGCGGACGCGGCGGCGACGATGGAAACTACGGAAGAATACGTGAAAAGGATTCATTGTCATGACCATAACGAAGGTGAGGGGAAATAGGAGGTGGCGATGAACGGATTTTTGGAAAAGTTTCTGGAAATGTGGCAATACCAATTTATGGTGAAGGCTTTGGTGGTGGGGGTAGTGCTGGCGGTGACGGCAGGACTGATCGGAGTGTCCTTAGTCTTGAGACGAAAGGCGATGATTGGCGATGGGCTTTCGCATGTGGGTTTCGGCGCCTTTGCGATTGCGACGGTGATTGGCGTGATGCCACTACAGTTTGCGTTACCAATAGTGATTTTGGCGGCGATTTTGATTTTGCAGGTGAACCAGAAAAGTAAGGTGGATGCGGATGCTTTAATTGCGATGCTTTCGGCGGGGGCATTGGCGGTGGGAACTTTGGTGATATCAGTGGTAAAGGGGGTGAATACGGATATTAATAATTATTTATTTGGCAGTATTCTGGCACTAGATGATTTCGATGTGGTAGCGGGAGTGATTTTTTCGCTCGTGGTGATTTTATTCTTTATTGTGAAATATCATGATATTTTCGCGATGACGTTTGATGAGAATTTTGCCAAATCGATTGGGCTGAAGACCGAGCGGCTAAATACAATTTTTGCGATTTTGTGTGCAGTGGTAGTGGTGCTGGGAATGCGACTAGTGGGGGCGCTTCTGATTTCGAGTTTAATTATTTTCCCGACGGTGACGGCGATGCAGGTGGTGAAAAGTTTTAAGGCGGTGGTTTTTACCTCGGTGGTAGTTTCGGTATTTTGTATGGTAATGGGGATTATCTTTTCTTATTTTGTGGCGACGCCGACCGGCGCGACGATCGTAATTTTTAATGTGATGGCGTTTTTGGTGGCGAAAATGGTGGAGGTTTTTGAATATGATATTTCATGAATTTGGTGATAAAAAATTTCCACATATA
>CAUQEK010000023.1:0-13194 GCA_963517385.1 uncultured Candidatus Saccharibacteria bacterium
AAATTTTAATCTCTTAGCTTATCGCAACATTCGTCACTTATCACCAAGTCCACTCGCGCTCACTGGTAAACCAAAAATCGCAGCAAAACCCCCGTAGTTTATTATGAAAACCCCCCGTACTTGCTTTTAAAAATCTAAAACACTTATGATTATTTTCTAGCTATTGAAATACACAAGCCGAAAACGCTAATGCTTGTGATATAACCATTGACATTTTCAAGCATTTATAGTATAATCACCTCAGTCTGTAATCTGGCTTAACCGCTTGAATTACCAAGACGTCCATTAAAATCGAATCATCTCAGGCGTAAAATAATTTCACGCCTGTTTATTATAGATGAAGATGCAAACATTTTTTGCCTTGAGAAAATCGGGCACACATGAGGAGGGAATCATATGAATTTTGTGTTTATTGCAGCAGTGATTGTTATTGTAACATTCTTCGGTATTTATGGTGAATGCGCTCGAAAAACCGAGACCAATCAAGAAGTCTCGGCGCTTCGGGAGAACCTTTTAAAGGGTTGTTTAGTAAGTTTAGTTTTACTCTTACTACCAATCTTCGGAAGTTTGCTGTTTCCACAGTTTCAACCACGCCTAGCTACGATAACTTTTATCGTGGAATTGGCAGCGGTTGCGCTGTTTGGTTTCCGTGAACTTCATAAGAGGAATCACCGAATGACGAAACTAGTTTACCTTTTGGTGCAACTCTTTGGAATTGCGCTAGTTTGGTGTCAGCTTTTTAGCTACTATAAGATGGATCAGACAATTTTCAGTAACATGGATTTTGTCTTCGTACCCCTTATGGCATGGCTGGCTACAATTACGATTGTTGTCTACACTTATCTTGACGGTCCTAAGTTAAGGCCCAAAAAGTTAAGTAAGACTGAAGCCGAGAATGCTAAGCTGCGCGAGCAGATTGAGCGTTTGCAAAAACAGCTTCAGGTAGACAATGAAAAACAAAGTGGAACCACTGAGCAAAAGTCAGTAACTGAGGATAAAAAGGCTGAGTCAAATCTGCCGAAAAATACTCAGATTGATAAAGAATCAACCACTCAGGTTGAGGAAGCTCAGACTACCACCTCTGCGTCGAAATCTGACGCAGAGGATAAACCTAGGGTGGAAGTCACGAACCCTAGCATGACAGAAGTTCAGCAACAAAAGCTGTCTGAAATTCTCAATCGGCTAGGTGATGACCCAAGCCCCGAAGCCCAGCAGGCGGCAGTCGAAGAGATCGTTAAGAACTATCGAGCTGCTACTGCCAAGGAAGCTCCCGCTCCGGAAGAGGAAACTTCAAGCCAAGAATCAGAGTTCGCTGGCTTTGAAGAAGAATCCGACGAAGAGGAAGAAGAAGGTCTCGATTCTGTTGATGACGGCGACGAAAAATGGGAAGACGACACAATCCTCACGGATTTGTTCGCCAAAATTAACCCAGCTACAATCGCCCTGACCATCGCAATTATCTTCGTGATATACGGGATAATGCGAGTTCTCGCTTAGGAGGATGCCTATGAACGAGGAAATGACACTGGAGATGGTCTGTCAGTTTCTGACGCTTGTGGGATTTATCTTCGGATTAGTCTCGCTGAAAATCGAAATTGACAGCTTGAACACAGAGGCTATCGTGCTTAGTTGCATGATGGTTGTTGTATTTGTTGTTGTATTTTTGACCAGACTCCGCATTTCCCATATCGAGAAAGGAGTCTCAAAGAAAAGAGGTAAAAAATGGAAAATATGAGATTTGGTAAGACTGAAAAGACCCTTTCATGGGTCTTAGTAGTTGCATTGGCGGTATTAGCAGTTGCATTTGGCGTGAAATCTTGTCAAAGAAATCAGGCCGCTGCCGTAGCGGAAACTCTTTCCGCTAAAGATGTTAAGGCAGAGAAAACTGAGCTGACTTTCGACTTCGACGCTTATGAGTACGCGAAAGCGTACCCAGAGCTAAGTCGTGAGTTCTGCGACAATTCGATGCCGAATAAGGCAGCCGAAAGAGTTGCAGCCGCTGGCTTCAGCGACGCTCTTTCTACTCCTTTTTCCGTGACTCACGGAACGAAGGATGGAGAGAAATACTCTGATGATGAGCTAGCTATAATGGTTAAAGAATTCCGTCAGGAAGTCTTGGTCAATCCAGTTTATACTCACGCGGTGCTTACTGCACTTACGAGTATGAACCTAAGTGACGGTACTCCTATCACCCAGGTTAATCCCTGGATGGCTGAGAGGTTGAACGAATATTCCGAATCCATGAAGAATGGTACTGGAAACCAGGATTATCTCATAGAGCGGGATGGCGTACTTTACGCCAACGACCGTCAGGTCAAAGTTGGCGTAGCAACTCTTTGGTTGTTAGATCGGTTCGTTAATCAGAAGGTTCAGCTGGTGACCACCAATCACCACTATCCTTTAAGCTTAACGAATACCGATTCCGCCAAGTTAACTACTTTTACTAAGGCTAATTACGAGTTCACTCGTGATGCCATGGTATTAGCTTATGTTAACAAAGCGGGCACGGAAATTTTCAAGGTTGGAATCAATACTCACGACAAGCGTCCAGAGCTTATTGTGACTAAAAAGATTCCAAAGGAGAAGACGAAGAGCAAGCCAAAACCAAAGGAAACTACTCCAGCCCCCACTGTACCTAGTACAGAACCTACAACAGAGCCGGAGAGTAAGCCGACTCCGAATCCAAAACCACGTCGTCATGGCGGTGGCGGCGGTGGCGGAAATAACCACCATGAGAGTCAGCCCGAGAAGAAGCCTTCTCAGGACCCCGTTAATAACGGGGGTGCTCAAATCGGTGGCGGTAACACCACAGTCGGTACTGATGCCTTCGAGCCTACGGACCCAGCAGTTCGTACGGACGGCGGTCATGAGAAGCCCGAAAAGGTTAAACCGGAGACTCCGACTCCAGATCAGAGTCATCAGAATGTGGAGACACAAAAAACTGATGAAATCAAGATGAACTACGAGACGGAAGCTCAGCGCAATGATAATTTCACCAATAATAAAGGTGAGACTATCAACCACGGAGTTGATAATTCTGGAAAATCTCTCCAGAAAGACGACTACGTGGGCTTCGCTAATTCCGACGACGAAGAGCCGAAGTAGGATCAGCATCTACAAAATCTATCGCAACTTAATTACCCTGGCGGCTCAGGCCGCCGGGTAATTCATGTTTACTCTTGAGACGATTCGATTTCAGTGGCATAGACGAAAATTAACAATTTGGCTAGAAGAAAAAGATTTAGATTCGTGTAGTCAAATCGAAAACAAAATTTTATAACAGGAACAATTTAATTGAAAGGAGCTTTTATGAAAAAAGCATTCAAATTTGCATCCATCGCTGCTACCGTGACTGTTGCTGGTCTTGCTACTGTTGCAACTGTATCTGGTTGGGGTGATAACGCTGGCGGTCGCGCTACTTACACTATCGCTGACATTAACGCTGGTAAACTTGGCGACAAGATCGTCATGAACTCTATCAAGGACGACGGTTTTTCTATCTCCGCTAAGGAAAAAGAAGCCGGTGTTATTATGCCGTTGAACGATGAACGTAGCTTCTTAGGTATTCGCGACGAAGCTACTGGCAACAATGGCAAAAATAACGTTTGGAACATCGGTGATGTTAACGTTGAAGAAGGTAAAACTTACGTAGTTCGTCTTTATGTTCACAACAACAACCCTAAGGGTGTTAACGCTGTAGCTAAAGATGTTACCACTGAAATTTCTTTACCAACTGTCGTTTCCAAGACTGCTCGTATTTCTGGCTTCATTAATGCCTCAAATGCAACCCCATCCCGCTACTGGGATTCTTTGAATCTTAAGAGCGCCGATGGTCGTGCTTTCTATCTTGACTATGTTGAAGGTTCTGCTACCTTTGAAAATAACATTTTTAAGAATGGTACTACCTTATCTGACTCTATCGTAAACGGTGGTGTGAAAGTTGGTTATGACAAATTAGATGGTAACCTCCCTGGTTGTTACAACTATGCTGGTTATGTCACTATTAAGGTTAAACCAGTTTTCGAAAGCACTTCTATTACTAAGAAGGTTCGTATGCTTGGTGACAAGGATTGGAAGACTTCTGTCGACGCTAAGGTTGGCGATTCTGTCGAATATCAAATTCACTACAAGAACCTTAACGCTGCTCGTGTCGAAAACGTAATTATCCGCGACTCACTTCCAAAGAATATGGAATATGTTGCTGGTACTACTAAGCTTTTCACTTCTGCATTTCGCGATGGTGCTAAAGCAAATTCTGATACCGTAGCAACTGAAGGTCTTAATATCGGTAACTATGCTGTAAGTGGTGACGGTTTTGTCCGCTTTACTGCTAAGGTAGTCGACAAGGACCTCGCTTGTGGTAATAACCGTTTGATCAACTGGGCTAAGGCTTCGGCTAATGGTTTCGCTGTTCAAGGTAGTGCAGATGTTTACGTTAAGAAAACCTGTGAAAATACCCCAGAAAAACCAGTAACTCCAGTTACTCCAAACCCAGAAAAACCAAAACAAGAACTTCCAAAGGAAATGCCAAAAACCGGTCCTGAAACCGTAATTAGCTCAGCCTTCGGTCTTGGTTCTATCGTTACGACTGCTGGTCTTTACCTTTCTAGCCGTAAAAAACTTCGCTAATTGACCGCTCCGAAGATTTTCTTAGGACGTCAATAGTAAGTCTTGGTAAATCTCCTCGCTTTAATTATTAAACGGGGAGGCCCAAGCTAAATGGTTGAAAACTGCGTGATGATAATAAAATACGTCTTGAGTTAAAAAATGTATTATCATTGAAACAACCTACGAAGTCCAACCAAAAACTCCAGTCTCGGCTGGAGTTTTTTGGTGGCTTTTTAAAACTCTTATGTTATAATTTAACCAAATGGACCAAAATACAAACAATTCTTTTACTTCCGCTCCACAAGGTGGTGATTTTTCTGACATCATTATCCCAAACGCCTACGCCGCCAAACCTAAGGGAAAGAATCTGAAGAAGTATCTTGTTTTTGGCGTGGTCGGTCTACTTGCGCTGTTTTTGATTAGTCTAATTGTGAAAACAATCTTTGTCGACTCTAGAACCATGAGTAAGCAAGAATTTATTCAGTTTGCTGAATCAGAAGATATGGGTAATATTGAATGGTTTGAAGATTTACTTGTCACTGTAAAAAATGATGGTATTAAATTTAATCAATTATTTAATGAGTTACGGCATAAAAATATAGAGAAGGTAAAGGGTTCGCTCCTAAAAACAAAGCAACTCATAGATAATAAAAGTAATATAAATGGGGATTCTAATGTTAAAAGAAATTATAGTGAATTTCGCAATGGTTTGACCCAACGTTTTAAAGTATATAATGAATCTATGCAAATATATGAGGACTTTTACCAGGCATATACTGAAAATAATATTAAAATTCTAGATAAGTATAACTCAAAAATAAACAATATTAGCTTTACTCCTACGGTAAAAGTTTTTACTGATGTTATTTTAGCTTCTCAGAATTTTAAAGTATTCTCTGATAAAAATAATTGTCAAAATACAGAAAATAATGTGGATTACATTGGAGAATGTAAAATACAATATCAACTACTTACCAATAGTAAAACAATGGCGGACGTAGAGGGTATTAGTAAAAAAATTTTTGCATTAATATATGAGCAAGAGGATTATTCAAATAAAAAAATATTAAGAGAATATATTGACAATTGCTTGTTAAATATGAGGTGAAAATATGGAAAAAAATAAATATAAAATAAAAATTCTAATTCTCGCATTAATAGTATTTTTAAATACAATTCTTTTTTCCATTAATTTATTTGCAGCAAAAAAGGAGTATGGAACTAATGGTGCTCAAAATGACGTAAGTAGTTTAGTCGACGCTGAGGAAATCCGGGATGCCTTTATTAATTGTATCAAAACAGACCCTATGGGTTACAGTATATCTATGGATGCTTCTGCTGCGCAGATTAAAGACATAATAGAATCAAACAATATCTTTTTTGGCACTAAGTCCATTGGAGTTGGAAAGAGGATTGAATCTCAAGTGAACCCGAATGGTGATGAAAATGGTAGGATTTCCTGTAATGAAGGAGATGCTAATACTAACCTAACAGCACTTTTTATGAAAACATTTGGGGTAAATGATATTAGAAATCTAATTTGTTCTTCTGATGGTCACTACACAATGCACACCTTATCGTGGGATAGTAATTATGGGAAAGATGAACAAGAAAAAAACAGATGCGTGCCGACTAATTTAGACCGCATTTTGATGCTGCAAAAAGGTGACACGAAAAAAAGTATTGAATATGTTAACTCCATATTTGATGATTGGAGTAAAAAACAGCCTGGAGTATTAAATAAAAATAATAGCACGGATGCTACGGTGAGTGATAGTGTAAAATTATATAGTGCCGCTTTAGACGCATTTAAGGGTGGGTGTCTTGGCCATAAAAATGGGGAGGAGGATTATTCTGATAAAGTTGGTGAAAATTACTACGATTTTAAGATTAAAATTATAGATGGGGCCAGTGGAGATTCCGTTGAAAAATATCCTCATGTTGATGAAAAAAATTATGATAAACAGGGCAATAACAGTTCAAAATACTATATTGATGATGAAATAAAAAAATGTAAAACACTTGCAGAAATTATCAATAAAAACTTTGATGAGTATAAAAAATCAATTAATGAAATAAGGAAAGAGAAATACGTAAAGCCTTGCGCGACGCCTGAAAATATACAGAAAGCCAATGAGATTATATCTTCTTATGTCAAGCAAGAAGAAGATAAAAAGAGAAAAAATAATCCGTCTTATTTTAATAAAGCACCAATTGGTGCATTGCCAGCTGCAAATACAAACCTAATAGTTGATAAAGAAGAATATGATAAAGTTCTTGCAGCTGTTAAATCGGGTGACTTTACCGTTGATGATGGCAATGGCGGAAGAAAGTGTCTAGAGACAAAAAATCTTAAGAGTTGTAATTCGGCTGAGATGAGAACTAAGGCTCAACGCATTATTGATGAATATGATCGTAGAATAGTAAATGGTGAAACATTAACGGATGCAGAAAACAAGGAACATAAAATCCTTAGTGCGGCCTTGCCAAAGAATGATTTTACTGTTGATGATGGTAATGGTGGAAAGAAATGTCTAGAAACTGAAAACTTCAATAGTACTTTACCTTCAGACGAAGATGAACGGACTGCTGAGGGTGAAAATGATTCGTCAACGGAAGAGCAGAAACAAAGCTACTGTCAGGAGAATGGAGGCTTCCTTTCTTGGATGCTTTGTCCTGCCATTGCTGACGGAGCTTCTACTACTAGTGGACTTCTTGGGTATATCACTGGTCTAACTACAGTTCATGATTCTATTATTAAGCAATTTGATGACCAGGGCTCATCAATCTATAAGGCTTGGTCTACCTTCCGTAATATTGCGAATATCGGTTTCGTGATTATGTTACTTGTGGTGGTATTTTCGCAGGTAACTAATATTGGTATTTCTAATTACAATATTAAGAAAATCTTGCCAAAGCTTATTGTCACCGCAATCTTAGTCAACTTCTCATATTTAATTCTGGGTGTCTTGATAGATTTGTCGCATATTATCGGCAATGGTGTTGGGTCTTTGATTAGGTCCGTTGCAGTTGATAGTATGGATGCGGATGCTTCTGCTAGAGCTGCTGATCTTATAACCAAGATTGCCGGCATGGTTACTGGTGTTACCGGGGCTGCGGGTATTGGTGCTGTTCTGCTATCTGGTCCAGCATTGATATTACCTGTTGTTATGTTTATTGTTACTGCACTAATTTCGGTTTTCTTCGGCTTTATTACGTTAACTATTCGTCAAGCCGCTATCATTATGGTGATTGTGCTTGCCCCGCTGATGATGGTCTTATATGCTTTACCAAATACGTCTGCCATAACTAAGAAATATCTTTCTATTGTTAAGTCTCTCTTAATGTTATATCCAATGTTTATCTTCGCTACTTCAGCTGGCGCACTTGCTTCATCAATTATTGTTGGAACTAGTGATGACCCACTCATGATGATTGTTGGTGGTCTTCTGAATGTGCTTCCTTATTTTGCGATTCCATCCATGACATCCAAATCCCTTGCTGGTCTCGGTGCTATTACTGGTGCCTTCGATAAAATTCGTGGTGGAGCCCTCAAGGGTGCTGGTATGGCGGGTGGGGCTATTGGTGCATCTGAATTTTATAAGAATATGAAGAGTGATTTTAATTCTGATAAAAACCTGAATCGCTCACTTAGTAGACTCAGGAAATACAAGGCCATTGAGGACGCTGGTGGTACTCTTTCAACGTCTCAACGTAGACGTCAGACGGAAGCTGCAGGAGCTGTTTTGAAAGATGCTAAGATGCGCGCCGGTGGTAGTGCGGCTGCGGGTATTGCTTTGAGTAATTATGAAGGGTCTGGATTTGCGGGTCTTCAGGCTGCTGCACAGAATGAGCTTATGGATAGTGAAGATAAGAATAATATGATGCTCTTTGCTAACGAAGGGTACACGCCGGATCAGATGGTTGCAATGTTGCAGGATGCAAGTAAGGCAGATTACGGTCTGATGAACGACGACCAAAAGCGTGCTAATGATAGTCGAATTCGTGCACTTACAAAGAGTCTTATGTCTACCAAAGCGGGTCAAAAGGCTTTCGAAAAACAAATTGCCAGTAATAAGGATATGGAAATCTCGAATCGTGCATTTGGTCAAATGGCGCACGCTGCATTACAGACCCCTGGTCTTGCTGATAAATATCAGGTTATGAATAATCAATTTGGAAACTATATCAACAAGGGCGGCGACATGAAGGGTGAAGAAGTAAAGTCTGGTCTAATGGGTGGCACCTACGAACGTGGTATGGTGAGTACGCTCGGCGATCTCAATGCTGAAAAATTGCAGAAAATTTCTAAATTTGAAGTTCAAAAACTCGAAGAATCTGGTCTTGATACTACTAACCTGCAGGCGGCATTTAATCAGTTGGGTGCAGCCTCGCTCAAAGATCCAAGCCTCATTGCAGACTTTGATGGTATTAAACAAGAACGTGTACTCGAGGCTCAAAAGAGTTATCTTGAAGAGTCTCAAAAGACCACCATTAATGTTCGTGGTGGCGGCACAGCAGATGTTTATTCGGCTCCTGCTGACTTCGGTGAGATTGCCAGTCAAAAAGTAGTTAATGGTGATGTTGTCTACACCAATAAAAATGGTGATACATTCAACGCTAGTAAAAATCAAACCACCAAGAACCTCTAGTGTCTTCTCAAAAATTAAGAAAATCAAAATTCATTCTAATTCACGAATCGTCGGGTTTGGGGTATAATTATCTCAAGCCCGAATGGCGGAATTGGCAGACGCGCTAGCTTCAGGTGCTAGTCTAGCTTCTAGGTGCAGGTTCAAGTCCTGTTTCGGGCACCACAAGATTAGATCATAGTGAGAGCTATGATTTTTTGTTAAATTAATTTTTAACGCGGTAGTTCTTGAATAAGAATTCAGATTTTTTCAAAATTCCTATCGTACTCGCTGTTTTTCTTAATTTTCAAATAATCTTGGCTCTTAGATAAAAAGGAGCCAAATATGTCAAAAAACTTATTCAAAAATAAATCTCTCGATACTCTGCCCCCAGATTTTCGTGTCGAAAATCATCCGCTCGACAGGGAGCAACGCAAATCAATTTATGACCCTGCCAAATTTAATCTAGTCGTAGCCGGTGCAGGTTCCGGTAAAACCACCACCATTCTCGGCAAAATTCTTTATCTCTTGCAATCCGGTTTCGCCAGCCCACCAGAAATACTAGTTTTATCCTTTACCCATGACTCTGCCACAGAACTCAGAGAACGTTTCTTGCGCGAATATTATCAAACATTTGCGGAGCGAATCTTGCTCAGAAAGTCTCCACCGCCCGATATTACGATTGAGACCTTTCATAGTTTGGCTCTAAAATTGCTACGAAAATTGTGGCCAGATTTTTCAGTTGAAACAAATGAGTTAAGTTCCGATTCGCTTGAGTCTAAGTTGACTAATAATTGCGAACTTAAAACAGAAAAGGCTCATGATTTGGATTCCAGTGAAGATAATATTTTAGAATCGGATTCAGGTGATAACGTTACGCAGGAATCAATTATTCGTGAATTCCTCGATCTGCATGAGCTAGATCCTGCCACACTGTCTCTAATCGCCAGTAAAATTTCTTCGCCAGAATATAGTAAATTATTTCTCGAGGTTTCCGAAAAATACCAAAGGGAATTATCAGAACTCTTAGAAAATCACCAGACTACTTTTTCTGAGCTCATCAAATTGGCAATTCGATATCTTCGTTCCGGCCAGATTAAAACTCAGTTTCGTTGTATTATTGTCGACGAATATCAGGACCTCTCGGCTTTACGTCAGGAGTTCCTTCATCTTCTCATCGAATCTTCACAGGCCAATCTGTTCGCGGTGGGTGATGATTGGCAGGCGATTTATGGTTTTAGTGGCAGTCGTGTCGATTTTACTCTGAATTTTCGTCGTTTTTGGGGTGATTTTTCCCTGCATCGTATCTCGAAAACTTATCGTTTCGGCTCCACCCTCGCAAGGTTAAGCTCGAATTTTATCATGCAGGACCATGCACAGATTCGAAAACAAATTCGAAGCCAAAAAGAAGACTCTTCCGAGGCTATTGTCGAAATCTGCGGCGATTCGGAGCGAATCGACCTAGAGGTTCTGACGCATTATTTTGAATCTCTTCCGCGGGGCAGTTCAATCTTGCTGCTTGGTCGTTTCCAGGTGGATCAATTTCGTCTTCTGCACTGCACGCAGTTTAATTTAACCTCTAACGGGGTAGTATTTTGTCCGCGACCGGACTTAAAAATTCGCTTTCTTACCGTACATCAATCTAAAGGCCTTGAAGCTGACTACGTAATCCTCCTCAATAATCGCGAAGCCAAGCTGGGCTTTCCCGCTCACGTCAAGGATCCACCTCTGAAGACTGAACTAATAAAAATCGCAGAAGAATTAGGACTAGACCAGGCTTCAACCAATGAAGAACGTCGCCTCTTTTATGTCGCTATCACTCGTGCCAAAAAGCAGGTGATTCTTTTGACCGTCGATGGTAAGGAATCAAGTTTCATCAAGGAGCTGCGTCGAAAATTTCGTCCGGATTTTATCACCTACCATCTTTCGCATTTTGAAAAATATCTGAAGTTGGAATAATCTATTTCTTCGGCTTAGTAATCGAATTGATTTTGTTACCAATATTTTCTTGAGTTTTTTGGATATTTTCCATTGCTGCTTTTGTCATGTGGCGTCTAAATCTAGCCGCACGCGAATAATATTCACGGGTCAGCTTTTTAATTTCAGAAGTTAAGTCAATTTTGGTTGAACCGAATTTTACGCTGAATTTATCACGTAATTTCAAAGTCGCCACTGTAGTAAAAATAATATCAATCACTAAAATTGTCAGTAGCACCCCATTAATTGATTCAATCATTGGCCAGGAGAGTGGTGAAATCAAATGTAAAATGAACGGATGTAAGCCGTACTTAATTGCCATCCCACCCAGACCAAAACCAAGAGAAGTTTCGAGTGAGACGCGGCCGTTTAGATTGAAGCGTGTGGTCTCTGAGTAATCCCACCAACGTACCCGAAAGATTTTTTCCATTACCACACTTGTGGTATATTCAATCACTGTACAAATCAGGGCGAAAATAAAAAATTCAATATACCATTCGAAATGAATCTCTTGTGTCAGGATTAAAAATGAAATCATCCCCACACCGTAAATTGGGCAAATTGGACCGAAAAGGAAACCTCGGTTCTGTAATTTTCGTTGCTCGACACTCGTCCAGATGCATTCGAAAATCCAGCCGATAAAAGAATAGATAATGAACATCAAAAACCAGAAGCTTACAAACCTGAATACTTCATGAATTTCAAACATTACTTATCTATTTTAACATGAGAGGTCGGGATTTGTTTATGTTAAAATAAAAGTAATGATTTAGTTATTTTTGAATTTTAAACCACTACTAAACTTAATAAAAACAAGGAGAATAAATGTTAATTTCTGAAAATGTCCCGATTAAAAATCTTGTCACCATGCGTATTGGTGGTCCAGCCAAATATGTCATCGAAATCAAGTCTAAAGATGAAATTCCAGAAGCTTATCAATTCGCCGCTGAAAAAAATCTTCCAGTCACCATTCTTGGTAATGGCGCCAATACTTTCGCTACCGACGAAGGCTATCAAGGTGTAATCTTGCTCGATCGCATTCTCGGTATTTCACAGCTTTCTGCGGAGGAAATTGAAGCCACTTACGGCGCCGAAGTGAAAGCTGAAGCCGAAAAAGAAGGATACGGTTATTTCCGCGCTAATGGTGGTGAAATCTGGGACTCATTAGTTAATTTCACCGCTGCTCTTGGTTATTCTGGTATCGAAGCCATGGCTGGTATTCCAGGTACCGCTGGTGCTTCTCCAGTTCAGAATATCGGCGCCTATGGCCAGGAAGTCACTCAGGTAATCGTTTCTGCTGATGTCTACGATTTGAAGGAAAAAACTTTTAAAACCATCCTTGCGAAGGATATGCAAATGAGCTATCGCAAGTCCATCTTTAATTCTGGCGAAAGTGTGGGTCGTTACTTTATTTATTCCATTGTGATTCGTTTGAAAAAAGGTCAACTCAACCCACCATTTTACCGTTCTTTGCAGGCCTACGTCGATGAACATCAAGAAACTGATTTCTCACCAACTAATATCGCACGCATGGTTCGCGAAGTACGCAATTCCAAGTTGCCAGATCCAGAAAAAATCGCTAGTGCTGGTAGTTTCTTCAAGAATACTTACCTCACTGATGAAGAAGCCGACGAGGCCGAGGCACGTGGTATCGAAGTTTGGCGCAATGCTAAAGAAGTCGGTCCAGATTCTCCAGAGAAACGCACTAATTTGGTCAACTCTGGTTGGCTTCTCGAACATGCCGGTCTTAAAGGCCAGGTCTTCCATGGCATGAAAATCAGTGATAAGGCCGCTCTAATTTTGATTAATGAATCTGCTGAAACTTATGCCGACCTTGCTGCTGCCCGTGCTGAAATCGCAAAAATTGTCTTCGATAAATTTGGCTTAAAGATTGAGCAAGAACCGGACGAAATTAAATAAGGAGTCCCATGGTTAAAGAATTAAACGGTCGTGAATTAGTCGGATTTATTAAGGAGCGCCA
>CAUQEK010000024.1:0-12851 GCA_963517385.1 uncultured Candidatus Saccharibacteria bacterium
CGTTAAATATGAGATCTAAAAAAAATAAAACTTCAATTAAAAAATATCAGCTTCGTAGCTGATATTTTTATCTATTCAATTTCCGGTAACTTATCAATAATCTTGTTCTTTAGAATCTTAATCATCACGTTTCGATAAAGCCAACGCGACATATTTTCGATTGTCATCATTAGTGGTACCGTAATAATCAAAATCACACTAAAGATTACCCACTCAATCATCGATAAATTAATATGCACACTAAATAAACTTTGTAAGAAAATCATACAGAAGAGCATACCGAAGGTACATCCACTCACAATTAATTTCTTCCAAATATTATCATACGGCATACAAATTCGCGCGAGATAAGTGATTCCTACCACCTCCCAACCTAAGACACAAAGCATTCCCAGTTGTTCACGCGTGAGCCCCAACCATAATCTTAAATTAATCAGTGCAAGTACAATTATCACATTAGTCAGTGCCGCTGGAATGGCTTTTTTCAAGATATTAATCATAAAATTCCCCCGAATCAAATCTTTATTCGGAATTTGCGCCAAGAAGAAACTTGGTACACCAATCGTAAACATCGTGACTAACGAAACCTGAGTCGGTAAAAGCGGATACATAAAACCGAAGCCAATTGAAAGTAACGCCGTAATAAAAGAAAAAACATTCTTCACTAAAAACAACGAACCTGAACGTTCCAAATTATTTACCACTCGACGTCCCTCATCTACAATCTGCGGCATGCGTGAAAAATCCGAATCCAGCAGTACTAATTGTGCCACCTGCGAGGCCGCCTGTGAACCTGAGGCCATCGCCACTGAACAGTCCGCATCTTTCAAAGCCAAAATATCATTCACGCCGTCTCCAGTCATTGCTACCGTATGTCCCGTCTTCTGTAAAATTTTCACCATCTTACGCTTTTCTTCTGGCTTTACTCGTCCAAAAACTGTATTTTCTAGTACAATCTTTTCAAAATCACACCCCTCCGGCAAGCTCGAAAGATCAATAAATTTCTTCGCATTTTTAATCCCCGCTTTTTCCGCCACAATTGAAACGGTCTCAGCATTATCTCCAGAGATTACTTTTACTTCCACGCCCTGTTTTGCAAAATAATCAAAAGTACGCTTCGCTGATTCACGAATTTCATTCATCAAAAGCACAATATTAATCGGCTTAATCGGTGAAATCTCCCGCTCGCCCGAAGCAAGTAATTCAATATCTTTTTGCTTCGTTACTTCACCAAAAATCAAGACACGATACCCTTGCTTAGTGAATTTTTGGATGGTTTTTTCATATTTTTTCAGATCATCTTTTAGGACAAATTCCGGCGCACCAATCAAAAAAGTTTTATCTTTAAATTGCACACCACTATATTTATGCTTCGAAGAAAAACCAATAATTTGCTGCACCGAATCCTTCTCAAACTTCGCCCCCTTCGCGGCTCGCTCTTCGGCAAACTTTTTCAGCGCCTTCATCGTGTCATTATCCGCTTCCTCGGCCATCATTGTTCGCCAAAAATCTGAATCTAGATTATCTTTCATCTCGGATCCGGTCATTTCATAAACGCCGCTCACGCTCATTTTATCGTTCGTAATCGTACCAGTCTTATCCACACACAAAACGTCCACGCGCGCCAAAGTTTCAATACAGTGCATGTCGTGTACCAAAACTTTTTTCTGTGCCAAACGCACCGCAGACAAAACCAATGTCACCGAAGAAAGCAAGAACAACCCCTCAGGAATCATCCCCACTATTGCTGCAATCATCGCCTGAATACTCATTTTAATCGGCGTCGCATGAATAAGATATTGCTGGCCAAACATCAGCAATCCGATTGGAATAATCAAAATTCCGGCTAGTCTCACGAAATTATTTAGTGATTTTAAAATTTCCGATTGTTCAGTAGTTTTAATAGCCTTCGCTTTTAGGGTTAGTTGTGAAATATACGATTCTGCACCCACACGAGTTAACCTTGCATAACATTTACCTGAAACCACAAAACTACCCGACATCAATTCGTCCCCAGTAGTCTTTTTAATCTCATCCGACTCCCCCGTAAGTAATGCCTCATTTACCAAAATCTCACCCGATACCACCACCGCGTCTGCGGGAATTTGCGCCCCCGCCTCCAAAATAATAATGTCATCTAAAACTAATTTATGCGTCCAAATTTCTTGCTCCTTAGCCTCTCGTACTACTTTGATTTTTGGCGTATTCAGCACACTCAGTTTATCCAAAATTTGCTTCGCTCTTAATTCCTGCAAAATACCGATCAAGGAGTTGATAAAAATCAGCGGCAAAAAACTCATGTCTTTATAAGCATGCACCAAAAATAGCAACGTTGCTAAAAACAAAAAAACAAAGTTAAAGTAGGTCAGGGAATTACTGCGTACAATTTCACCAAACGTTTTCGTCGGCGCCTGAACCGCAGTATTCACTTGGCATTTTTTAACACGCTCTTTTACTTCTTCCTGACTAAGTCCCTGAATCCCACCTGTATCCTGCTTATTTTTTATCACTTTTATCTTTTCTTTCCGGAATTTCCATTTTTAATTTTGGTGTTTTCGGTATTTTTACCTCAATTTTTTCGTGTCTATTTTTCTGCTTGGTTTTTAGCCAAATCGCCACCATCAACATGAGCACCAAACAAATACTCTTAAACACAAAATCAATTCTTCTATCCGTACCACTCTGGAGATTCTTATAAAAATTACTTTCAACTTTATATTTTTCTTCTTCCAGATCCAAAATCTCGGCTTCTAGTGCATGAATTTTTTCTTCCGTCTCACGCACTGGATTTTGTTCGAACTCCGATTTTAGTTTTTTCAACGCTTCCGTCTTTTCATTCAGCTGGCTCTGAATAATTTCTTTCGACTGCCCCACATAATTTCGCACAGGATTATTTTCGTTATCAATTTTAATCTGTTTACTAAACAAAAAAAGGCCCAAACAGCCAGCCATCAGGATTACCATCGAAATGATATTTTTTATTTGTTTATTCATTTAAAATTCTTTCTGTTTTGTTTTGGTGGGCGAAGTGGGAATCGAACCCACACTCCATTGCTGGAACTAGATTTTGAGTCTGGCGCGTCTACCAATTCCGCCATTCGCCCATAGAGAAATTTTATCATATTTATAGAGTATTTCCAATAACTCTGTTATAATATTTTTATGAATTCTGTAACTGGTGGGCAATCTACAGAGGATAAGCAACGTCAAACCGTCGCCGATCTCGCTCGAAAAAAAGTCATGGAAGCCTTTCATCAAGGTGAAAATTCTGTTGCCAACCAAAATCTAGCCAACGTCGCGCCCACTCGCGTGATTTCTTCTACTGCATATAATCAAAACCTCAGTCATCAAAATTTGGCAAATTCCGCTTCCACTACCACCAACTCAGCCACAACTAAGTCACCAAAAAATTCTTTATTTAACTTAATTTCTAAGGCTCAAAAAAAACTAGAAGACCTTACGAAAACCACCGAAACTTACGCTAAAAATTCTTTTAAGCATCCGTCTACTGAGACTTCAAATTCACCGACCTCCACCAGCATTGTCACTAATCAAGCTCCTGCTACTGATCGTCCAGTTTATCAAAATTTTGCCACGCAAAAATCTCCTGCCACGGGTAATCCTTTCCGCCGCACTTATCAAATTCAAACCGGCATCAACCGTTATAATCCATATCAAAATCAAAGCTCAGTTAATCAGACTTTCAATGGCCAAACTCCCGCAAGTTCAAATAACATCGCAGGGAATTACACCATAAATCAGTCCTACGCCACCCAGCCAAATACCCAAAATAATTCACAATATAATTACCAAACTCAACCTACTGTCGGTGAAATTGGCTCACTCAAACAAGCCCCAATCAATATGAACCAAAAAATGGATTGGCAAAACTACCACAGCGCTTGGCAAAACTACTATCAAAAATATTACAGCGAATATTATGCCAAAGCCGCCAAATCCTATGTGGAAACCGAAAAAACTGAATTAAATAATCAGTACGAAAAACGTAATCAAATTGGTCAACTAGCTCTCGATAGTCAAAAAAGACTGCTCGAAAATCTCAAAAATCCAAAGCCTAAAAATCTCGAGACCACAGAGCAAAATTCGGAAACTTCCGAAACCAAATCTACCGACACCCCACCGTCTCTCGAATCAATTCACGTTAAAACTATCGAAGCTACTTTAAAAGAACGCATCCAGAAAAAAGCCAGTAGTAGCTTCCAGCTCTCTAAAAAACACCGTAAATTCATCCCGATTTTCGCCGGAGTTTTTACCGTACTTTTCATCCTGTTCTTGCAATATAACCGCCTAATCTTCGCTCCGATTATGGCCTATATCGCTCCCGGAAATTCTAATGATACCGAAATCACCGCCATTGATCCGACCATCACAGCCGCCCCGACTGCCGAGCCAAAACTTATCATTCCGAAGCTCAATGTCGATGTACCAGCGCACTTTAACATTGCTAATGACACGGCCACTATTGATAACGCAATGAATCATGGTGTAGCCCAGTTTAAGATTCCGGGCGCCGATGCACTCCCAGGCCAAGTCGGAAATCTCGTCATTTCTGGCCACTCCGCCGGTGATATTTACAGTAACAACCAATACAAATTTATCTTCTCCGGCCTCGAACGCCTGCAAGATAATGACCTCATCTATGTCAATTACAATTCGGTTCGTTACACTTATAAAGTGATGAAGAAACAAACCGTTGAACCAACTGATGTGGCCGCATTAGTTTACCCGACTAGTAAACCGATTCTCACCCTCATCACCTGTACGCCACTCGGATCCGACCGTTACCGTTTACTAGTGACCGCCGAACAAGTTAGCCCTACCTACGAAGAAAAAGCCGTTTCTACTCCGACCAACACTGATTCTACCACCGCCTTACCAGGGAACAATGCTTCTTCCGAAATGCCAGCCAATGAGAAGCCATTCTTTCAAAAAATCTGGGGCTTCCTCACCAATAACCATTAAAGACCAACCAAAAAATAGACCCCACCACGGGTCTATTTTTAGCATTAGCATTATGTTTAATTAAGCCCAAAAGAGGCTCCATTTCATAAAAAATCCCAGTCTCAAATTCACGAATCCTCATATCATAAAAATAGACCTACCTACAGGTCTATTTTTTAATCTTAGAATAACTTATCGCGCTTAATTTGCAAACCATTCTCACTCGTTCCCACATAGTAGAGGTAACGATTATTATGATTAATCACCGCGTCGAATCCGTCAGCCACCTTTTCCAAAATCGTACGCTGATTATCATGATCGAAGTCATAAACCTGCATCTTACCATCCACTACGTCAAACATTAAATAATAATCCAATTGTCTAATCGTATTATTATTATGCTCAAATTGCAAAAGCTCCATCAATTCCAGATTCACCAGCATCACTTTATTGCCGCTCACCCCCATGAAGAATTCACCATTCGCAGAGGTGTAAAAATCTGACGGCGCCGCCTCCAAAGTTTTCTCCAAAGCCAAATTCAAGTTAGTATTTTCACTATCATGATTTGGATAATCATCTGTATTATAAACCCGCAAATTTTGCCCGATTACCGTATTGAGATATTTTTCACCATAAAATTCGGTTAGGTTCACGAAAATCTGATTTAACCCCACCGATTCATCAACTTCGTCAATCTTAATTTCGCCCGTATCCCTCAATTTAAAAATGCTGATCACAAACTTTTTATCCGCATTTAATTTCTTCACAAAGGCAAGTTCCGAACCATACATTGAAAACTTCGCCACATCTGTCACTATAGTCTCGTAAATAATTTTCTCATTCAAATTCACTTCACGAATCTTCCCATCAATCAGCATCATCAAACGCGTTGCCTGACCATCCGAAATTTGCACTTCCGAAATCACATAGCTATTTTTCGCTTTTTCAGTCTTAGTAAAATCCTCCGCTTCTTTAGCTTCCAGCTTCTTTTCTTGCACAATTTTCTCAATATCTTTATCAACAAAACTACTGATTACTTTAGTTAAATTCACACTCTTAGTAGCTTCCTTAAAATTCAACAGTAGCCACTCTGAAGCCTCACCCGAAACTAGATTCACTACCGCTTTTTCGCTATTTTCATTCCAAATAATTTTCTTCAAGCTACCAGTAAATTTCCCGTTCGACACAAAACTCGTATAGTTCGTCACGTCAAATTCTAAAGTAGTAGTATCACCTTCCAAATTCGTCACATACTTAAATTTTGGTGATTCTTTTAGACCGTAGAGAATTGCTCGGTGATTCGTCGCTGTCTCAAAAAAGCTCAAATCTTTTTCCGTCGCCAAAACCTCCGTCTCGCGCGATTGCTTAAACAAACGTGGATACTTCAAACGCAAAAGTTTGCCAGAAGTAATCGAAATTTTCTTACTCCAAGTATCATAACCATCTTTTTTCAAAACAATTTCATGTTCGCCGGCCGAAAGTAGCTTCGAAATATTCGTCTCCGCAATTTCGCGGCCATCCGCCACCACTTTGGCACCTGTAGGCAAAGATTCCGCCTGCACCATACCGTATTGTTCAAACTCTAGTTTACGATTTAATCGCCAGCCTTTTACTACCGCCACTAAAATAAACACCATGAAAATCACAGCAAAAAATGAAATTACATCTACTATAACTACGCGAATTAACTGATTTCGCTTTTCTTTATCAAAATCCATATTGTCAACATTATAACACACCAACCTCTATAAAAAATCAAACATAATCACTATTGATTTGCATAAGTATTATTATTATAATTAAACAAAAATAAGCGAGGAAAAATGGAAAGAAATTTAACGAACCAGCGCGTTCAGAGTCGTGCCGCCCATATTACTGTCAGAAGCTCTGGCACCCTTAATCGTCACTTCGTTAAAGCTCCTCGCAAAATTGTCTTTTCTGATGAATTTTCTGCTGTCTCAGACATTCGCACTCCAGCCCCAGCCTCATATGCCACACCAGCCCCTACTGCCACCACGAAAAAAGTGACCATTTCTTTTGATTCACTTCGCGAATCACTCAAAAATAATGCAACCATGCGTCCAACTTCAAGTACTCAAGCCATCTCCACTCCAAAATCTCGTCCTACCACTTCTCGCATCCAAATTTCTGCTCCGTTAGATATTTCTGCGCCAGCCCCAGTCACTACACCACTTAATTTCTCTACGCCAGCTCCGGTTTCTAACCCACTCAATCTCTCTAAACCCGCCCCAGTTGCCAAGCCTACCCCTATTTCCATTCCACGTCCGCTCAATATCTCAGAACCAACATCCACCCCGATAAGCTTTACGTCCCCAAAGGCACCGGTTACGTCTGCTCCATTCACCAAACCAGTTGCTCCGGCTGTGCCAGCCATTCCGGCAGCTCAACCAACTCCAGCTCGCCTAGTGCGCGCCACTACTAAACCTCGTTCCACAGTTGCACCTCTGCAATCTCTTGCCGAACGTCGCCGCGAAGCTGATACGATTTCACATTTCTCCGCCAAAAAACTTACTAATAAATCCCGCCAAAACTCCAAGGCCTTAATGTCTGCCATGAAAGAAGAGACTAAGCCAAAATCTGCCCCAATCATGGTTAAAAAACCAAAAGTTTCCAAAAAACATCTCATCTTTGCTGTCGCCAGCTCGATTTGCTGCATGGGCGTACTCTATGCCACTCTCAAATTCAGCATGCCAGATATTAGCGCCAAAGTTGCTGCCGCTCAAAATGGCGCATCCTACCCATCTTTTGTGCCACGCGACTTCACTGCCCGCAGTGCTTCCTTCCAGAAAAATACTTTTTCTCTCGAATTTGTCGGGCCAGACAAAACTCGTTTCACTCTTGATCAAGAAAAACTCCCTTGGGATAGTAACGCTCTCTTGAATAACTACGTCAAACCTACCTGGGGCGAACAATACGACACTATTCGTGAACAAGGCCTCACGATTTACATGTATCAATCCAACGCTGCCTGGGTGAATGGCGGCACGGTTTATAAACTCAATACCACCTCTGGTAGTCTCAGTAAAAAACAGCTTAAAAACATCATTACCTCACTCTAAAAATATCCAAACCAAATAAAACTTATCATCAACCAAGAATCCAACTCATCTGATCACCCAGAATCTCAGCCATCAGACTGAGATTTTTCTTCTCTTATCAGTAGTGGTATAATTAAGCCATTATGAATAAGGAAATTAGAACTCGTTTTGCACCCAGCCCTACCGGCTATATTCACATCGGCAATGTTCGCAGTGCCATTTATCCATACCTGATCGCCAGACAAAATCACGGTCAGTTTATTTTGCGTATTGAAGACACCGACCAAAGCCGTTTCGTGGAAGGCGCTGCCGAACTAGTTTTCGATACTCTTAAATGGCTCGGACTAAACTGGGATGAAGGTCCAATGGTGGGCGGTCCAGACGAACCTTATTATCAAACCGAGCGCAAAGATATTTATCTGGCTTGGGCCAAAAAACTACTCGAAAAAGGCCTTGCCTACGCCGACGATACACCTTCCGAAAAAATTGAAGAGTACAAAAAACTCGACAACGAGCAAAAAATTCCTTATCTTTACCGCAACCATCGCCCAACCAATCCACCAGAATGGCACGAAGGTCTGCCAATTCGCTTCAAGACCACTCCAAAGCATTACGAGTGGCACGATGAAGTCATGGGTGACATGCAAACTGGTCCAGAAGTACTCGATGATATTATTTTAATCAAAAAAGACGGTCTTCCTACTTATAATTTTGCTCACATTGTTGATGATACCTTAATGAAGATTACCTACATTACTCGTGGTGTCGAGTATCTCTCTAGCACACCGAATTATCTGGCCCTCTACGACGCTTTAGAATTACCTCGTCATCTTTTTGTCTCCATGCCACACATCCTCGCTCCTACCGGCAATAAAAAGCTCGGTAAACGCGATGGCGCCAAATCCGTCACCGAATATCGTGACGATGGTTTTCTCCCAGAAGCTATGTTCAATTACCTTGCCTGTCTTGGTTGGAATGACGGCACTGAACAAGAAATTTACTCAATCGATGAAATGATTGAAAAATTTGAAATTTCCCGCATTCAAAACTCCGGCGCTCGTTTCGACGAGACCAAAATTCTCTGGATGAATGGCCAATGGATTCGCAAAATTGCCGACGAACAGGGAATTGACGCACTCTACGCCAAAACCTGCCTTACTTCTGGTTCCGAAGATTTCTCTCGCTATCAAGTTTTTAAGCCACTTAATTTTTGGCCAGAATCCGCCGACCAAGAAACTGACGAATACAAAAAATCCGTCCTCAGTATTATCTATGATCGCTTAAAGACACTCTCTGACTTGCGCACTATGACTACTTATTTCTTCGAAGAGCCAACCATCGATCTTGATTTAATTTACAATAATAAATTCCTCAAGAAACTTTCTGAAACTGAATATCGTGAATTATTACACCTCACTATCGAAAAATTAACAGAGATCGAAGAGACTGATTGGACCGACGACAATCTTCAAGCCAAGCTTAATGAGCTTCTCGCTGCTACTGGCAAAAAACCAGCTGAATATTTCAGCCTCATTCGCATTGCCGTCAGCTTTGCGCCGTTTAGTCCAGCACTGCATCAAACTTTGCGTGTGCTTGGTAAAAACCGTACTCTAGCTCGTTTAAACCGTGTTCATACCGCAATCTCTCACGACTAAATCTATCAAAAATAAAAACCCGTTCACTCCAAAAATTTTAGTGAGCGGGTTTTTACTTGACACATTTTTAAGCTTAAAACCTCACCCCCTAATACATCTTTACAAGCCCACATACCTCTGACATAATAGTAGAAAAGGAGTCGATTATGGCAAAATTTTATCAAAACGCGGGGGAACCAAACAGTAAAATGAACTGGGTTTCCGAAAAAGACAATCCAGACACCACAAACGATTCCTGGGACTCTGGTGCCTTCCAAAAAGATTTGCCAGACCACTATCAAAATTACGAAGAAAATGATCCGTCAGATGATGATCACCTCGAGGACGAAGGTGATGAAAACGATCTCGGTGATATGTCCGATGAGGAATTCCGCCTGCGTAATCGCACTACCGACTCCGATACCGACCCACATCTTCTTGATCCAATCGACGACTGCGAATGGAATGACGCCAGCTTCGACTGCGATTAATCCACCGAGCCACTACATCATTACATCATCGCAACCATTCCTTACACTACACCATTACATAACCCATCTAAACTCTTGCGACCATATCAAAAAAATGTTATTATTATTCCACGGTTCCGTCGTCTAGTGGTCCAGGACGTCTGGTTCTCATCCAGAAAATCGCGGGTTCGAACCCCGCCGGAATCACCATTTTAAGAAAAGGCATTTATGTCTTTTTTTGTTTTATAATGAAATTATGCACTCAGCAATACTACATGGCAAATTCATCTATAAAAATATAAAATATCACACAGATTTTTACAGTTTAGTCGGGCAAGCAATCCCCAATTTACCTTGGTCACAAGTTTATATTATTGGTAATTTTCAAAATCTAGTCCCTATCGTAAAATATGCGCACGCTTCAGATAATCTTCCGGGTGGAGGAGTAAAGCTTCATGAGTCTATCATCCAAACTATTTCTCGGGAAGCCAAAGAAGAATTAAACATGGCCATCAAATCCTGGTTTCCACTCGGTTATCAAAAAGTTTATGATAATCAAGGAAATACAGGTTACCAATTACGCGTCTATGCCGACCTCGAAAAGCTCGGTGAATTCACAAATAACCCAGACGGCTCCGTGATTGATTATGAATTAATCAACATCGAAGAATTAAACAACCATATTCATTACGGCGAAATTGGGGATTTTCTCGTAAATCAGACCAAACATCTGTATAAATAATTTGTTCAGCCACTAAGATTTACGCGTAAAGTAACCCTGCACGCCCGGTCGATCCACGCGAAGCCAGGTTTTATCTGCAGAAGATGGATAAGCTAAGTATGAACCATTACCGCCACGAAGCTTATAACGATACGCAAATATATCGGAAGCATTCATTAAACTACTAGTGTCAAAATCATTATTTACATATATTTTTTCCAATTTGTCAGAACCTCTTGAATCATAGTCTAAACTAAACATATGGGAAAAATTAGTCACATTTTTAGTATTAAAATTAGAAATATCTAATGTAACTAGATTTTGCATATCGTAAAACATATCTGACATATCTGTAACTTTTTCGGTATTAAAATTGGATATGTTTAAAACCTCAAGATTAGACAAATGATAGAACATCATTCTCATATTCGTTACATTACTAGTATCAAAATGAGACAAATTAATTACATTTATTTTGGAACTATACCAAAACATTAGGCTCATATCGATTACTTTACTAGTATTAAAACTTGAAACATCGAGTGTTGTTAAATTTTTCATACTACTAAACATCTCATTCATATTAATCACATTTTTAGTATCAAAATGCGAAAGATCTAGGGATGAAATACTTCCAACATATTGAAACATTCTACTCATATCAGTTACATTTTGAGTATTAAAACTAGAAAGATTCAAATTAGTTACTTTACTCATTTCATAAAACATTCCACTCATATTAGTTACATTTTGAGTATTAAAACTAGAGAGGTTAAGCGACGTTAACTCCTTGACGCCTCTAAACATTTCACTCATATTAGTCACTCTATCTGTATTAAAGCTAGAAAGATCCAATTCCGTGAGTTTTGTAAAATTCATAAACATTCGAGAAGAGTTCGAATTTAAGTATATTCTATCAGTTGGCGCCCAGTAGTAGACGGATCCTTCCGCCTCATCAAACCAAGCTTTAATTTCATAATCTGATAATTCATCATCCTCTACGTTTAATGCATTAGACGGAATCTCCGAATATGCTATATTACTCCTTTTGAAAGCCTTCGTTTTTTCCTTAGCGCTTATAAAGTCTGGCCAAACGCCAAAGCTCTGGCTTCGATTAACTCAGTACATTCTACTTATAAATTGCGGTCCTTTCATCATTACCGCTTCTTTTTCATACGGGTTCGTCACTACTGAGAAAATCAGCTTATTATCATAGCTACCACTTTCAATATTCTGACTCAGCTTCATACCGATATTTAAACCACGTACATCATTCCCATTGGTTTTTTCCGTGGTCTGAAAAATATTCGTCGGCGTTGCCAGGGACGGAATTGGATTGTAATTAGTTTCATTTGAAGTTTTAAAACCCCAAGTATTTACCGGTAAACTCAGAATACTACTAGCTCCAGTGATCGAATCGATCTTCGCGCCATTCGTTGAACTAGAATTCACCAAGGCCGTTTCATTAGTTTCCGTATTTAACGTGGCGGTATAGCCAGTTTTATTTGTCGTATTTATCGTTAAATTTAGCGGCAATTCCGTAGTGCCATTCACAGAATTGATCACCTGATTACCATTCACATTCACCGCCGCATTATCCACCGATACCGACAAAGTTGGCGTCTGTACAGCAAAAACTGCAGCAGAATTAAGATTAAAAATAAAAATTGACAAACAAAGTCCTAATAAAAAAGTAAAATTCCTTCGAAAATTTACCCACAAAAAATTATGAGAGAAAGTGATTTTTGGCATAGTTTTATTTTACCATAAGCAAAATCAAAAATCAGCAAAAAATCAGCAAAACCCAGCATTAAGATTACCTTTAAAAACTCCACTTCATCAAGCAGCGCACCAAGGCACCATCTTTTTATCATAATCAAAATAACATCAGCATGGATTACTTATTTTAAGTAATGTGTTGTAAAAATAAGCCTTATATTTACGACTTAGCTTCCTACTCTAACCCCTCAAGTGCAACACTTTGAGACCTGTAAACCTCGAGTGG
>CAUQEK010000025.1:0-12817 GCA_963517385.1 uncultured Candidatus Saccharibacteria bacterium
TCTGGTAATTTCCGCCTCGCAAACATCCATTACCAAAAAGAGAAACCAAAAACAAACAATATTTTATCTAGTAAATCCTGCGGCGGTCGCGGTTTCCATATTCGACGCCACTGTGGAATTTTTGCTATTCGCAATCGACTGAAGCCTTGCCTGCTCCACTCGCAAATCGTCTCGTTCTGCCTCGAGATCGGATAGCTGAGTATTCACTTCGTTAATTTTGTAGTCAAAAGCGGTAGTTTGCGACTGCTCTGAGACATAAAAAAGTCCCAAAATAGCTACCATGATCGTAATCATCAAAGCCGATGAAAAACGACCAAACACATTACTCTTATATTTCACACTGTTTTGGTTTCTCGAATAGCCGGAAGAAACCGCATTGGCGTAAAAATTCGTTCGGGGCAAACTCGCGGCTGTACGCGTGCTTGTCATTCTGGTACGGACTGAATAACTGTTTTGCTTTGGTCCATTAACTGTGATTCGCATTTTTCCTCGCAAAAAATACTCGCTAAAATCTTGTCGCAAAAAAGATTTTAATTAGTATTTCTAATTATTTTTATTTTTATTTTTCTAATTGTCATGAGTTCATCTTTTTACACAAAAAATATTCATAGACCGAAGTCCCATATTAACCGCACTACCGCATCGCTAATATGGTCTTCGGGAAGGTCATATTTTTTATATAAAACACACTCTACGATTTACTCACAACCGCATCGGGGCCTTCACCTTTAGGGAGAATTTCCCGTCATGTGGGAGCAAAAAGCTCCCAAAGTTTATCTAATTAACGAAAGTTAACTTTGATTTTTTGTGCGCGTGAGCTGTTTTTTACAATGATTTGCTTTGGCATATTGCCTCCTTTTTTGTTTTTATTTTTATCAATGGAGCTGAAGTCGTGCTGAAAATCTAAGCTAGCTTTAATTTCTTTTTGCTACTCTTAGTTTTGCACTTCTCGCTCGCGGATTGATAACGAGTTCAGATTCCCCCGCAATTACTGGGTTTTTCGTCAAAATCGTTAATTTTGATTCGTATCCTAGCGCACTTTCCTGCTTAAAATACTGCTTCACCAGCCGATCTTCCAAGCTATGAAAAGTAATAATCGCCACTCTACCATTTGGTTTCAAAAGTTTAGGTAATAATGGTAAAGTTTTTTCGATAATCGAAAGCTCATCGTTAACAAAAATTCTTACAGCTTGAAAAACCTGAGTGGCTGGATGTTTTTTATGCCATCCATTTCCAGCGATTCGATCCGCCAATTCCTTAGTTGAAGAAAAAGGCCGACTCATAACAATTTTCCTCGCGTGTTTTTTCGCTAGACCAATAGATTCTTCGCCATATTCTTGGAAAATTTCTACCAGTTTTTTCTCTGGAAAATGATTAATCACCGTTTCAGCTGATAATTCCTGCGTCCTATCCATGCGCATATCTAAAGGTCCGTCATTTTTGAATGAAAAACCTCGATCCGAATTATCTAATTGCGGAGATGAAACTCCAAAATCTGCCAATATCATATCAAAAGTTTTTCCACACTCGATTAAGTGTTGCGCCGCACTATAAAAATCCATTTTTAAAATATCTAACTTTGATTCATCCAATGGATACTTCTCTCGAAGATATTTCACAGCATTCTCATCTCGGTCTACCAAGATGGAATCTTTATAATTCTGCGTAACCGCCAAAACCTTTCCCGCATGACCCGCATATCCCGCTGTCAAATCCAAATAAGATTCGCCCAGTTTCGGGTTTAGAGCCTCGAGAACTTCTGATAGCATTACAGGTTTGTGAAGTTCATTCATAACTACATTATAACTTATCCGAGGTTTCTCTGATAGGTTTTTGTAGTTATTTGCTTCTTGTTTGAGATCGCTCAACTAGAAATTTTAGCGTGTTTATGTTTGTATAGTTTTTGTTATTTAAACGAAACGTTTTACCTAGCAATAAAGTATCACAGTTTTACCACTTGCGCGGCTCATAACTATGATTGTTGAGAGACTTATTGTGTAGGTTGCATATTGAGTTAATTGGGAGGTGTTTTAAGAAGTACGAATGGCTTTGATTACGCGTGACCTAAACGCGCGCCAAGACTCCTAGTTGACCGACCTCAAACATTTTTTAATGTACTTTTATTTTTGTGGTTTTTGTTTTATTTATCCACTGACCTAATTCTAAATTATATTTATGCTTATTGCAAGTACTTTTTCACATAATTTTTTACATTTTTTCGCAGACTTTTCCACAATTAAACCACCATATCTATTTTTTGCACAAACCTCACTGTATATATAGAGTCCTCTCCACCCCTGTTAATTCTTGCGCAAATTATTTGTCGAGTTTTCCACACCTGTGCAAAACATTTTAGTGTTTCCCTGTTATTTCGCTTATTTCATCAGCCCCATTCCAGCTTCATTCTATTTTGCTATTTTTATTTTTTATTTCATAATAACCGAACGCTTCTATTTGCGAATTTTATTATTTTATTTCAAAATATATTACAAAAATAAATCCTTCCAAAATTCTCCAACATCAAAAAACCGAACAAACTTCGCCAGCTCGTTTTTTCATCCTTCACCAAAAACCGAACATCTACTCACGCCATTTCCGTAAACCGAGCGTTTATTCATATCATTTCCACTTCTCTCATATCATTTCCGCCTCTTTTATAAACCCACCACCAAAAAATAGCACAAAAAAGAGACCCAAACAGCGCACAAAAAGAGACCTCTTCCTGAAGCCTCTTAATTAATTTTTGTATTCAATCTCACACTGCACTATTTATAGTACGCTCGACTCTCGACCCTCACATCCACATAAATTGGCGCGAGATTATTCGCTATCAAATAACGTTGCATCCGCTCGATATCCTCCGCCGACTCTGCTGGCGAACGATCAATCAGACACTTATAATACTCCGTACGCCCCTCGAGATAAACATCTAACTGCCTAGTCTTATCCGTCGGTAGCACCACCTTAGTCATTTTCACCCCCAAATCCTTCAAATCCTGTTCCAATAATGCCACGTATTGCTTAATTTTGTCCGTAATCAGGTTTTTATTTCCCGATTCGTCGACAATTTCCACGCTCGAAGTTAAATTCATCACCGTCGGTTTCACTTCCGTCTTTTTCGCGCCACCCCGATTAATCAGGCTCACCGCGCCAAGTGTCAAACCTGCCGTACCGAGCGCCAGCGCCGTGCTCAGCCCCACAAAACGCATCACTTTTTTACGCTTTCGCCTTTTTTCTTCCTTTAGCCTCGTCGACTCCAGAATCACTTCTTCCCGCTTCGAGGCAATCGTCTTATTAATTCTCACTTTTTATCGCCTTTTTGTTTTCAAAACTTATTTTAATCCTAATTCTTTCAAATCTTATTTTTTAATCTTACTTCTTCAAGCCCAGCACTAATTTCGCGAGCGTCTCACTCGCATCTAATTTCGCATATTTCTTAAAATTCATCACTAACTTAGCCTGCTTTTCACTATTTTTTAGCAAATTCAAAATCTTTTTCAATAACTTTTCTGGGGCCATCTCCATTTCGCGGTCCAAAATCATTTCTACCGCTTCGTCACGCGCTAATTTTTCCGCATTTTTCACCTGATGGCCGCCCGGCAATTTTTCAAACGGCACCAAAATCGTTGGCTTTCCCAGACTAGCTAGTTCCGCCATCGTGGTTGCACCTGCACGCGAAACCACAATATCTCCCGCACCTAAAATTTCATGCATCACTGGTGAAAAATTCCACATGCGAAATTCCGAAGTCAATTTCCCCTTTTCCCAGGTTTCATATTTCTTCAAATCAATCATATCTTCATAATGTTTGCGCCCTGAGACCAGCCCCACTGATGTATATTTCAAAAGTTCTGGCAAAATTTCACGAATCGCTTGATTAATATGCATCGAACCTTGCGAGCCACCCGTCACAATCACTAAATTTCGCTCCGGATCAAAACCTAATTCTCTTTTCAAACGCCTCTTTTTGCTCTCCGCTACTTTTTCAAATTCCTTCCCCACTGGAATCCCCACGAACACATAACGTGAGTCCTCTTTCTCCACCGGCGTACCCATAGCAATAATTTTCGCTTTTTTACTCAAAATTCGGTTCGCTAGTCCCATCGTCGCGTCCGACTCGTGAATCAAATATGGAATTTTAAAAATTCCCGCCACAATCCCGACCGGCAACCCCACGAATCCACCTTTCAAAAAAATCACGTCTGGACGATTTTCTTTTCGACTAAAACGCCACAAAGTTTGAAGAAAACCCATAGCAAATCCGAAACCCCCCGCAATATTTCCGAATACTACATCACAAAAAGTTTTCGCATGGTTGTCAAAATAATCCGATATTTTCAAACCGTGATAACGATGAAATTTTCCGGCAAAAACTTTACGCACGCGTAAATATAATTTCACTCCCATCTCTTCTTCTCCACCCCAAGCCAACTTCGCCTCATTCGCCAGCTTCACTACATTTTTATAGTATTTCGCATCAGTCCAGAATTCAATTTTACTCTTCGGCTTCATCTTCAAAATTTCTTGCACCACCGACATCGCTGGAGTAATATGTCCGCCCGATCCGCCGCCTACTACTAAAATTTTCATCTTCTTCCTCCCAGTCTACTACTTCTACTCACTCTTAAATTATTTTTAATTTCCTCATTTCTTTCATCATCTGAAATTTCCGTTCTCGAGGTAAACCGCGAAATGTTAATTACTAGCCCCAGCCCAAAACACGTTATCAGAAGACTCGTTCCACCTTTCGAAAGTAACGGCAAAGTAATACCTGTCAGCGGAATTAGCGCAATCATCGCACTAATATTCACCGCCACCTGCGAAAACAGCCAAGCAAATACCCCCATCGTCACTAATCTAAAATAGAGATTTTCCGAAGTATTCGCCACTTTCAAAATTTCCATGAATAAATGTACATAGAGCCCAATCACCGTCACCGCCCCGACGAACCCCCACATCTCGGAAACTACCGCGAACATCGAGTCCGTAATTGACTCCGGCAAATATCCTGCCGTTTGCACGTTATTCCCGATCCCTACTCCGAGAAATCCACCCGACCCCACCGTAATCAAAGCATTCTCGATATGATAATCCGTCGTCGCATCACCCTTACCCGTAAAAGTAAACAAGCGTTCACGACGGTGCGGTGAAGATAAAATCATCCCCACGCCTAGCGCCAAAATTACCGCAAACATAATCATAATTTTCCAAATCTTAATCCCTGCCACGAACAAAATCGTCAGCGCAATCACCCCGAGCGGCACCGCCGAACCCAAGTCTTTCTGAGACACCACAATCAAAAACAGTGAAACTCCTAAAACACCAAAAAATTTCGCATAAAATTTATAACCTTCTCTCAAAATCTCCGTATTCGCCCAGCCAGAAGCCTTGCCTCGCGCTAAAATTTTTGCCACACCATTCATCAGTCTATTACCCTGTCCATTCACCCGCGCAGAATTTCCCGCCGTATTAAATCCCTGATTAAAACCATAGTTATTACGACTAAAATTCACTTGACTAGAAAAAGCCGTTCCTCCCGAAACACTCGCCTGGCTCTTCGAATTCGTACCCCTCCCCTCTTTCTTACCTTTAAATTTCATATACAAATCCATTAGAGTTTGCAGCAGCATACCAAACACTGTCGTTTTTCCAGCCTCTTCCAAAAATCCACCCCTCGCCTGAAAATCCGCGGTAATCTTTGCGAGATAAAGCATCACTCCTAACTTTAAAAAATCCGACACCTGAATCGTAATTGGCCCGAGTCTCAGCCACCTACAGGCACCTAGCTGACAATATGCTAGACTTGAATGTCCTGCCGACACCGCCAGTAGCAAGTTCAAGGATAATCCCAAAACCAACAAAATCATCGGTAATTGTTTCGCTATCGCATCCAGTATTCGCCAAATCCCATTAGGTTTTTTTGCATTTTCTACTTCAACCAAATTTACTCTGGTCTCGAAAAATAGCAGTACTGCCGTAATCACCAGATACTTCACCTGATCCACCCAATACACTGTATCTTCCCCCTTCACTTTCGCATAAGATGGACCCACCAAAGCTATCATCATTAGCCCGATGGCAATCAAAATTATCATCGTAATGATAATTTTATAATTTGCCTTATGTTGTCGCATCTAATCCCACTCCGAAAATTTTTATTTTTTAATAATTCCGCTCACCATCGCAATAAATACTCCCACAATCGCACAAACTCCGGCAATTACCCAAAAACGCATCACAATTTTTGCTTCACCCCAACCACTCGCTTCCAAATGGTGATGGATTGGCGCCGAAATAAAAATCTTGCGTTTGAAAAATTTCTTCGAAATCATCTGAATTAAGGAAGAACCTGCCTCTACCACGAATAATAATCCGATTACAGGCAAAAGTAACAATGAATTCGTCATCATAGACACCACGCCAAGCCCCGCACCCAGTGCAAACGAGCCCACATCCCCCATCATAAAACGCGCTGGCGGCACATTGAACCACACATAAGAAAATAGCCACCCCACTACCGTCATACAGAAAGCAAATAAATAAACCTGCCCACGAAATAGCGCAATTGTCCCGAACGCACCATAAGCCATCATCGCGAGACCCCCCGCCAGTCCGTCTAGTCCATCCGAAATATTCACCGCATTTGAAGTCGCCACCACCGCAAAAGTAAATAATCCCACCATCACTACTCCGCCAATTTCAATATCACCTGCAAATGGAATATGAATACTCGTCCAGCCTAATTTATAGGCAAAAAACCAACCTAGCACCAAGCTCACCACAGTAATCATCGCAAATTTAATTGGCGCACGTAGCCCTGCCGCCCCCTCACCAGAACCAAAAACATTAATTCCATCGTCAATCAGCCCTACAATCGCTCCACCCAAGAAACCAAAAATCGGTAGCCACGTTTGGGCACGATCAAAATTACAAATCAGTGTCACCACCGTCACGGCAATTACCCCGATAATTCCTGCCATCGTTGGAAAAACCCGCTTGAATTTATGCGCGTGCAACTTCGTCATAATCGGCAGGCCGTCTCCCGAAACCGTCGTCTTTTTTTGCTTCTTCCAAAAATGGTATTTATAAGCTACGTGAGTGTAAAAAGGCGTCAAAAACATCGAAAGCAAAAAGGTACCGAGCGACAACAGTAAACCATATAATGCATTATTATCTAAATTCCCCACGCCTTACCTCCTGACTTTATTATAGTTTATCATATACTTCGATATCTCATCAAAAATCGGCTTCGCATTCATTCCACCATCCAGCTTGCGGTTATCACTCCAAACTTTAGTCATAATTACATAATCCGGTGTCTCCTCTAGAGACTTCGCCCCAAAACCCACATAGGTACCAATCGTTTCGTCGAAACTATATTTGCCATTTTTCACAGTCTGCGCCGTACCGGTTTTGCCACCTACATAATAATCCTCGTCATACCCCTTCACATTCGGAAAAACTAGGCGCCCCGTGTGCAACATTTGACGCATTGTCCTACTGGTATCATTTTTATTTAACGCATCGTGATCCGCCTTCGCGAGCTCTGTTCTCACAAACTTACCATCCTTCATTTCTCCAGCAATCAGAGTCGGACGATAATATTCCCCGCCGTTCACCACCGCCGAAAAGGCTGAGGCTACTTGAATAATCGAAAGATCCAAACTCTGTCCGAAAGTCATATTTGCATACCTCGCATCCGTCGCATCAATATCATTTGGTGGCACGATTACGCCCTTCGTCTCTGGCAATTCAATCCCCGTATACTTACCTAAATTAAAGCGGTTATGATAATAATCATAAAGCTTTTCCTTACCCTGGTAAGTAATTTCCGAAGCCGAACCACCTAAAAGCTTCAAAGCCTGAATCGAACCGGTATTTAATGAGTAAGTCAAAACTGTTTGCATTGAAATTTCCCCGGTGTGGCCCTTAATTGAATTCTCAATCGGCCAACCATCAATCACCAACTTATCCGTATTATAATAAGTCGTTTCTGGTGTCATCACCCCAGAATCAATCGCCGCCGCAATCGCAAAAGTCTTACACACCGAAGCTGGGTTGAAGGCGTTCATTGTTGCATCAGTCTGAAAAACTTTCGCGTCCGTCACCTTCGCATATTCTGCCGGATTATAACCCGGTTTGCCTGCCATCGCCAAAATTTGTCCCGTCGCCGGATTCATCACGATCGCCGACCCATAGGTAATATTAAATTTTTTCGTTACTTCATCCACTGCTTCTTCTGCTTTTTTCTGAATATTGCGGTCAATCGTCAACACCAAATTCTTCCCGTCTTTTGCCGGAATTTTCACATTTTCATTACCAATCGTCAGTGGCACATTATTTGAATCTTTTACGGTTTTTAGTAGACCGTTTTCCCCTGTTAGTTCCTTATTTAAGCTACCTTCCACTCCATATTGGCCTTCGCCTTCCTGGTTCACAAATCCCAGCACTTGCGCCGCCATTTCTCCCTCTGGATACACCCTGGTCGTAGCCTCCTGCTCGTAAACTCCCGTCAAATCCGCATTTTTCAAATTATTCGTTTCCGCGTATGGCACATTTTTCGCCACCACAAAATATTTGCGCTCCGGATCCGCAAAAACCTCATCCCAACTCGCTTTAGTGCGGTAATTCCCCACCATTTCGTCAATTTTCTTGGTAATTTCCTCACGCTTTTTTACTACCAAACTTGGATCAATCGAAATTGTATACGTTTTCTTATTCATCACGATTGGTACCGGGGTGTCGCCATCTAGAAAATAAATTTCCCCACGCTTGGCAAAAATCGTCGATTTCATAATCTGTTGCTGATTGGCCTTCGTTGCATAAAGTTTATGATTTAGCACCTGCAATCGAAATAGCTGAATCACAATCAAACCAAACACCAAAAAACAGAGACCCTGAATCAAACTCGTTCGTGATTTCAACCTCTGTTTTCTCATATGCTTAATTATAGCATAAGGGGCTTATTTTTTATTCATTTCGCCACCCATCACCATTTGAATCGTACGATTTAATTGCTGCTTAATTTTATTGCGCGCATGTGGCGTAATAATTTTATCCAACCAACTCGGCTTCACCATTTGATTTTTTGAAGTCAAAATCTCCACCACGTCACCATTCTTTAATTTAGTGTTCAAGTTCGAAAGTTTACCATTAATCTTCGCACCAATCACATGTCCACCCACCTCCGAATGCAATCGATAGGCAAAATCAAGTGGCATCGACCCCACCGGCAAATCAATGATATCCCCCTTCGGTGTATAAACGAAAAGCTTATCCGCAAACAAGTTGATCTTCAATTTCTTCATATCCACCTGCTTCCCCTCTTTCAGTTGCGCTGCCGCCATCTGTAATTCCGAAATCCAGAGTAAGTTCGTTGGCAAATGCTGAATCTTCCCCATCTTATAATTTTCTGTCAGCTTTTGCTCGTTATAGAAAAAGCTCGCCGCGAGACCTCGCTCCGCATATTCATGCATATCTTTCGTACGAATCTGAAACTCCACGATACGCTTATCTTTCGTGATTACCGTCGTATGTAGCGACTGATAACCATTCTGTTTCGGCATCGCCACATAATCCTTAATTCTCCCTGTCATCGGCGTATAAAGCGCGTGAATAATCCCCAGCGTCAAATAACAATCCGTCACATCCTCCACAATAATTCGAAGCGCCGTCAGATCGTATACTTCATCGATATTCTGATTGTATTTCGCTAGTTTCTTATGCAAAGAATAAACCGACTTCACTCGTCCATCAATTTCAAATTTAATCTTCTCTGCCGCTAGCTTCCCCGAAACTTCTTTTTTGATCTTTTCGAGACTCTTCTCCGCGGATTTATTGCGTTCTTCAATCATTTTTTTCAAAAATTCAAAACGTTTTGGGTCAACATATGAAAATGCAATATCGGAAATCTCTACGCGCAGTCTCCCCATATTCAAACGATCCGCTAATGGTGAAAAAATTTCCAGCGATTCCTTACCAATCTTCTTCTGCTTCTCTGGTGGCAAAGCCGATAAAGTCCTCAAATTATGCAAACGATCGGCTAATTTAATTATCAAAACTCGAATATCCGCCCCTGTCGCAATCAAAAGTCTCAAGAGATTGTCTTTCGTCGCCGGCAAATAGGTGTCAATGTCACGCATCCCCTGCCTGGCCTTGCCTAATTTCGTTACGCCATCCACCAAAAATGCCACGGTTTCCCCGAATTTTTCCTTAATTTCCTCTAGCGACACCCCAGTATCTTCCACCGTATCGTGAAGCACACCGGCGATCACCGTATCTTCATCCATTCCCCACTCACGTAAAATATTCATCACTGCCAGTGGATGAATAATATATGGTTCACCCGACTTTCGCTTCTGCCCCTCGTGAGCCTGGGTCGCAAAATCAATTGCGGCCTGTTCTCTCTCTGTTATTTGCGGTTGAACACATTTTTTACTCATTGTAATCTCGCTAATAATCTCTGCAATTCGTCTTCATTTTTACAAGCAAAAGTCACACTGCGCCCCCTCACGCGTACTTTTGCCGCATATTTTTCACTCAATTCATTCTCTTGATGTAGATAAACATTAGTTTTTAGCAAATTTGCCGAGCTTTTCTTCTTATGCTCCGCAATATAACGCTCGACCTTACGGGCCGTCCAACCTTCCTCAATAATCATCGGCAAAATCTTCTTCACCATTTCCGGATCCGCCGAAATCAAAGGTCGCATCACCCCCTCTGTTAACTTGTGTTCGACCATCGCATGCTTCACCTCATCTGGCAAATTCAAAAGTCGCATCGTATTAATCACCGATGAGGTACTTTTTCCTACTCGTTTAGCAATTTCCTCTGGCTGGAGATTAAATTGATTCTTTAATTTCGCATAGGCCGTCGCCATTTCGATTGCATTGAGATCCTCACGCTGAGCGTTTTCAATAATCGAAAGCTCTAGCTGATTTTGTGCGTCCAAAGTGCGAATAATTGCTGGAATCTTCTCTAATCCCGCCATTTTCGAGGCACGATAACGCCTCTCACCCGCCACAATCTTGTATTTATTCCCCTCAGCTACCACCACAATCGGCTGCAAAACTCCGTGCTCGCGAATCGAGTCCGCTAGCGCCGCCAAAGCTTCCTCTGAAAAATCTTTACGTGGCTGATCGGTTTCTGGCATGATTTTCGCTAAATCTAGCTCAGTTAACTGACTCTTCGAGCTATCTTCCGACAAAGTAATATCAAAATCATCCTCTACGATATCCGTAGGAATTAAACTTTCAAATCCGCGACCCAAACCTTTTGCCATTTTCACACTCTCTTTTTCTTTTTACACTCTTTTTAATACTTCTTTTGCTAATTCCTTGTAAGCCTTCGCACCCTTACTGAATCGATCATAATCCCCCACTGGCACTCCGTGACTTGGTGCCTCCGCCAATCTCACATTACGTGGAATCGTCGTCTCGAAAACCTTATCTCGGAAATATTTCTTAATTTCCGCTAGCACCTGTACCGATAAAGAAGTCCGTTTATCATACATCGTCGCCAGCACCCCTAATAATTTCAAATTTGGGTTCATTGCCTTACGTACCAATTTCACGGAATCCATCAGCTGTGCCACTCCTTCTAGAGCATAAAACTCCGTCTGTACTGGCATCAAAAGGTAATCCGCCGCAATCATCCCATTCACGGTTAATAGCGATAAGCTCGGTGGCAGGTCAATAATCACAAAATCATAGTTATTTCGCACCTCATTAATTGCATTTTTCAGCTGAACAAATTTTTTACTCAGCTTCGTCATCTCAACTTCAGCATTAGCTAACTGTGGCGTAGTCGGTGCTAAGTCTAGACCCTTAAATTTAGTGTTCAAAATTATTTCTGATAATCGCCTCTCGCCTAGAATCACTTCTGACATTGTATTCGAAAGTTCATTATTCAAATAATTACGCTCGAACTGGGCCTTATCGATACCCAGTCCCGACGTCGCATTTCCCTGCGGATCAAAATCAATTACTAAGACTTTTTGTTTTTCTTTCATCAAATAGTACGCCAAATTAATCGTGGTCGTCGTCTTACCGACCCCGCCTTTTTGATTTGTGATACAAATTACCTTCGCCATATCTATTTATATATTACCATAATATTCATAAGAATAATCATTATCGCAGAAAAAACCGTCTCACCACTCGCAAAACCCCTAAAATATCACCGCATTTCAAAGGAATCACAAAAAAGACCCCGTAGGGCCTTTTTCTTATTTGATTGAAGTAATTTCAATCACACTATATTTTTGGCGGTGACCAGTTTCTTTGTGGACACGCTTCTTTGAGTGGTAGCGGATTACGCGGATTTTATCACCAGCGATTTTCTCTTCTACTACTTTAGCTGAAACCTTGACACCTTTGACTTCTGGCGTACCAACGAGGGTTTTATCGCCATCAATTACAAGTAAAGCACCAGTTTCGAGCTCTTTAGTTCCTTCCGGGAGGAGGTCCACCCGTAGGGTCTCACCCTCAGCTGCGATATATTGTTTACCGCCGATGAGTACAACTGCCTTTTTCATAATATTCCTTAATGTATTATTAACTTTGACTATTCTAGCATATTTATCTCTTTTTTTCAATAACTAAGCCAAAAAAAAAGAACCCCGCTCTCATAGGGTTCTTTTTCGTACTTAATCGTCTACACGATTACATTAAATCGAAAGGGCTTTTATTCTTGATCTTCGTGTTGCTTTTCTAAGGCCTTAAGTTGCTTAGTGGAAGCAATGTAATAAGCAGTACCAATACCAATCATGGCGGTCACCACTACGGCTAATACGGTTTCGGAAGCACCAGTGTGAGGG
>CAUQEK010000026.1:0-12665 GCA_963517385.1 uncultured Candidatus Saccharibacteria bacterium
CTCTTATGCTATAATAAAAGAAAAAGGAGGAAAATGATTAAAATTGCAATCAATGGTTTTGGCCGTATCGGTCGAAATGCTCTAAAAATTGCTTTGATGCGACGTGATCTCGAAGTTGTAGCTATCAACGATTTGACCGACACCAAAACGCTCGCTTTTCTTCTCAAGCATGATTCTAGCTATGGTACTTACAGTCGTGAAGTGACTTTTGATGATCAAAATATTATCGTGGATGGTAAAAAAATCCGCGTCTTTTCTGAAAAAGATCCAGCTAATCTCGCTTGGGGTGAATTAGGCGTAGATGTAGTAATTGAATCCACTGGTTTCTTCACTGATCCAGAAAAAGCTAAAGCTCATCTCACTGCCGGTGCTCGCAAGGTAGTAATTTCCGCTCCAGCCAAGGGCGAAGGTGCTAAAACTATCGTGCTCGGCGTGAACGAAGGTGAAGTTACCAAGGAGGATAAGATTCTTTCTAACGCTTCTTGTACTACGAACTGTATCGCACCAATTATGAAGGTGCTTGAAGATAATTTTGGCGTCAAAAAAGCTATGATGACCACCGTGCATTCTTATACTGGTTCTCAGCGTTTGCTCGATGCGCCAGCGAAGGACCTTCGTGAAGCACGTTCGGCTGCCGAAAATATTGTGCCAACTACTACCGGTGCCTCAAAAGCTGCAGCCTTGACCATTCCAACCCTCAAAGGTAAATTTAATGGTCTTTCCGTCCGCGTTCCGACCCCTGTAGTTTCACTTGCTGATATTACCGCTGTACTTTCTCGTACTACCACCAAAGAAGAGCTCACCAAACTTTTCGAAAAAGTCGCGAGCGAGCCATTCTACGAAGGTATTCTCGGTGTTTCTCATGAAGAGCTCGTCTCATCCGATTATCGTGGTGATTCACATTCTTGTATTGTTGATCTTCCGCTCATTGATGTGGTGGACGGTGATTTGATTAAGGTTGTGGCCTGGTATGACAATGAATGGGGCTATTCCAATCGTCTCGTCGAATTAACCGCTGATTTTGGAAAGGAATAAAATGCAACTTTACGTCGCCTCTGATCACCGTGGATTTACTGTTAAGCAACGTCTTCTGACTTTTTTGGCCGAATATCAAAATCAACATCCTGAAATGAATATTGAGGTAAAGGATCTCGGTCCACTCACGATTCAGCCTGGCGACGATTTTAATGATTCCGCAATTGCCGTCTCTCGTGCAGTACGTGAAAACCCTACTGCACGTGGCTTCCTAATCTGTGGCTCCGCTCACGGCATCTCGATGCAGGCTAATCGCTTCCGCGGTATCCGGGCTATCTGTGGCTATACCGAATCTTTGTCTCGTATCGGCCGTAAACATAATGACGCCAATGTCCTCTGTCTTTCTTCAGACTATATGTCAGAGGAAGAAATTAAGGCGTCCGTTACAGGATTTTTGGAAGAACCATTCATTCCAGAAGAACGCTACATCCGTCGTAATCAGCGCCTGGATGAGGAAAATATTTACTAAAAAGGACAAATATGGGTGAGGATACAATTATCGTACCAACGATTCTAACCGATGACACGAATGTTTTTGTTGAGCAGATGAAGGCCTATATTTCGTTTGCTAAACGCATTCAGATTGATCTGATGGACGGTACTTTTACGCCGAATCGTAGCGTGCCAGAAAGTTCAATTTCTCAGCTACCGAACGGTATTCAATTTGACCTGCATATTATGGCTATTCGTCCGAGCGATCACTTGTCTGAGGTTTTACGCCTTCATCCACACCTAGCGATTTTTCATGCCGAGGCTTCCGAGGACTTACTTCCTATTTTTGAGCAATTGAAAAAAGCTGGGATAAAGACTGGGGTGGCAATTCTACCTACCACCTATCCTGGTCTAGTTAAAAAATATCTTGAAGTCGCTGATCACGCTCTGATTTTTGCTGGCAATCTCGGTCAGCAGGGCGCCAAGGCCGATATTTTGCAGGCCGAAAAGGTCAAGATTATTCGCAGTATCAAGCCTGATATTGAAATTGGTTGGGACGGTGGCGCTAATCTGACTAATGTGCGTGCTCTCGCTAATTACGAAGTGAATGTGATTAATGTTGGCTCTGCACTTTCTCAACCCGAAGATAAAAAGGCTGCCTATGAGGCCTTGGTGGCCGAAGCCAAAAAACGTGGAGTCTTCCTATGAGTCGCGTAGTTTGCCTCGGTAGTGTCTTGCAAGACATCTATATGATCGACCACAACGATCTTGGCGAGATTAAGACCGGCGAGAAGCTGACGATCGATAAAAACAGTTTCGAGGTTGGCGGTGGTGCGGTCAATGCTGCCACGAATTTTGCTAGACATGGTCACGAAACTATTGTGATTTCTAATTTTGGTCGTGATAGTGCCGCCAATGCTATTTTGAATTTTCTCCAAAACGAAAACGTCGACACTAGCTACTTAAATTTTACCCGCAAAAAGACTGGCATCTCAGTGATTTTGCTCGATTCTGAAACCGGCAAGCGTACTATTTTAACCTGTCGTGGTGCTTCGGAAAGCTTTACTAAGCTCGAAGCTTCTGATCTTGATCTGTCTAATCCAGATTGGCTCTATGTTACCAGTCTGAATGGCGATATGAATACCGCTCTGAAGTTTTTTGAAAAAGCCAAAGAAAAAGATATTAAGATTATGTGGAACCCCGGCATGGAAGAAATTGCCGAAAAGAAGAAACTTTTAGGCCTACTTCAAGATGTCGATGTTTTAATTTTGAATGAAAAAGAAGCGAAAACCTTGATCGGCGGGGAAATCCTCGAAGAGTTGTTGGTTAAACTAGCTCGTTATGTTAAAACCGTGATTATCACCGCCGGCGCTCGTGGGTCCATCGCTACCAACGGTAAGGAAACTTATCGTCTCGCTGAATATGAAATGAAGACTCCGAAAGACACCACTGGTGCAGGTGATGCCTTTGGTGCAGGATTTTTGTCCGCCACCCTGGATGGTAAAAAGTTTAAGGATGCTCTAATTTTTGCCGCCGCTAATGCCACCTCAGTGATTTCCTATATCGGCGCTCAAGCCGGCACGCTTTACGGTGATGAAGACCTTCACCCCATGCCAATCCAAAGACTTTAATGTGCGGGCGTAAAAATAAAGCCATAAAGCCCCTAAACTCCTAGTCTTTAAAAAATAGAGCTTTGACAGCTCTATTTTTGTCCGTAATTCGTTTTTCTTAATCTTACTTCGAAAGAATTCTCAAATATGATTAAAACCGATAAACCCTAGACTGACTTGAAATTGTTATAGATATTCTGATCAATTTTTAAATGTCCAATTTTATTCGCAGCAAGTACTACCTCGCGCACATCATCCGTCACCTTAAAAATCTTCAAATCTTCCTTCTTGATCATACCTTCCTTAATCATCGTATTAGAGAAGAATTTAATCAGCGGCTTCCAGTAGGCTTTTCCAATGAAGAAGAATGGCATTTTTGGCATTTTCTTACCTTGCATTAACATCAAGACTTCAGAAAGCTCATCGAGCGTCCCAAAGCCGCCAGGGAAAAATGCGTAAGCCTTACTTGACATCACTAGCATCACTTTTCGGGCGAAGAAGTAGTGAAATTCCATAGTGTCGGTAAGGTAAGGATTAATTTTTTGCTCGTGTGGCAAAATGATATTAAGTCCAACCGAGCGACCACCATACTCGAAAGCACCACGGTTAGCCGCTTCCATAATGCCAGGTCCGCCACCAGTGATGACTGGATGGCCGTTTTCGGCAAGTAGACGACCAAGCTCCATGGCTTTTTTGTAATATTTGTCTTTTTCGTTGGTTCTGGCCGAGCCGAAGATTGTTACACCCTGTGAGAATTGGCTGATCGTCGAAAGCCCCTTCAAGAGATCCTTGGCGTAGGCCATTGAACGGTCGATGTCTGGTCCGGCAATCTTATTATCCTTAAGCTCATTGAGCCAGTTTAGTGTTATCTTATCCATTTCTTGATTATAACATTAAACATAACAGTTTTCTATCTTATGCTAAGTGGAAGCTGAAAACCGAAAATTTTATAAATCACCCCTGATACTATATAATATAAAACATGGATACCCGGGTCGAACAAATCATTGAGAAGGTCAAATTACAATATCAAAATATCGATACTATACTTTTGTTTGGCTCGGCGCTAAATCCCGATTGGACCGAACAGTCAGACATTGATATTTTCTTAATCGATGACACTTTTAATGATTCACGTTCTGAGGCTGTCATTGATGGGATTACTGTAGAGTTTCAGAAGGATAATTTTGAAAATATCTTAAAAGACATTCAGTCAGAATATGGACAACTTCTGAACCGCAATGTCTCAACCATGATTGCTACATCAAGAGTTATTTCAAGTAAATCTTCCGAAAAACTTACAGAGCTTATAGATTCAGCCAAGCTAACCTTGTCCTCCACTCCGGTCTATGGCGAGCAAGATGTAAGAATGTGGAAATATTCTATTGAAGACTATTTGTCTAAGGCTGAAAAAGATATTACTAAAAATAATAGCTTAGCTTTTTATCTTCATGTAAATTATGTGTTACAAAATGCGCTTCAAATGTCTCTAGCTCTTAATGGCGCCTATATGCCACAGCCAAAATATTTGGGTAAATTACTAGAAGAAAAGGACCCAGAGTTATTTGAAATTTGGAATCAATACCTTGAAGCCGATTCGTTGACGCAAAAAATAACAATATTGAATAGACTTAAAGAAAGGTAAAACTGTGGCTCGTGAAATCCATCTTATCTTGCATAATATTCGCTCCATTTTGAATGTGGGAGCAATTTTGCGCACCGCCGAAGGGCTGGGGGTCGAGAAGGTGATTTTTTCTGGTTACACTCCAACCCCGCTCCCCGTATCGAAGGAACTTCCACATATCGCCGAAAACATTACCGCCAAAATTCATAAGACCGCGCTTGGTGCTGAAGCATATCTGGATCTAGCAGCGACTAATAATATTTTGCAGACTCTAGAAAATTATCGCGAAGAAGGCTTCCAGCTAGTTGGCTTAGAAAATAACCTAGACGATTCGCGCCTCATCCAGATTAATTCACCGGATTTTCACGCAAAAATCGGCCCAAAAATTGCCTTGGTGCTCGGCGAGGAAGTTGATGGCATTGCCGCAGAACTACGTGAAAAATTAGATGTCTTTGTCGAAATTCCTATGGTGGGCCGCAAAGAGTCTTTTAACGTTTCAGTGGCCACTGGGATGATACTCTATGAATTAAAGTGTTATAATATAGAAAATAGGAGCTAAATGGAACGTTATAATCCCTTAAAAATCGAACAAAAATGGCAAAAAATTTGGGCCGAACAGGAAACCTACAAGGCAGAGGAGAATTCTGACAAACCGAAAAAATACCTCGCCGAAATGTTCCCATACCCATCTGGTGCAGGTCTTCATGTGGGGCATGTGCGTAATTTTTCGATTGTTGATGCCTTGGCGCGTTTTTATTCTCAGAATGGCTATAATGTTCTACGTCCATTTGGTTACGATACTTTTGGTTTGCCAGCCGAAAATTATGCAATTAAGACCGGTGTTTCTCCGAAAGAAGCTACTCGTATCAATACCGAAAACTTCCGTAAACAAGCTCAGCGTCTTGGTTTTGCCATCGACTGGTCACGCGAAATTAACACTTCGGATCCCGAATATTATCGTTGGACCCAGTGGTGTTTCTTGCAATTATTTAAAAATGGTCTAGCCTACCAGAAGGAAAGCTATCAGTGGTGGTGTCCGAATGACCAAACCGTACTTGCTAATGAACAGGTAGAAAATGGTCATTGTTGGCGCTGCGGTACCGAAGTTGAAAAGAAAAAAATGAAGCAATGGTTCTTCAAAATCACGGATTATGCTGACCGCCTACTCGCTGATGTTGATAGCCTCGACTGGCCAGAGAAAATCAAAACCATGCAGAAAAACTGGATTGGTAAATCAGTCGGCTCAGAAGTTGTTTTTAAGGTATCCGATTCTAATCGTCAAATTAAGGTCTTTACTACTCGGATCGATACGATTTTTGGCGCCACCTTCTTGGTGCTTGCCCCAGAACACCCACTCGCTCTTGAACTTGCTACCGAAGATCGAAAAGCCGAAGTGGCAGAATATGCTAAAAATGCCATTAAAAAATCCGAAATCGAACGCCAAGAAAACAAGGAAAAGACCGGTGTCTTCACTGGAAGCTTCGCGATTAATCCAGTTACTGGTGCCAAAATGCCAATTTATGTCGCTGACTATGTCTTAATCGGCTACGGTGAGGGCGCCGTGATGGCGGTTCCGGCTCATGATGAGCGCGATCAAGCCTTTGCAGAGAAATATGGCCTTGAAGTAAAAACCGTGATTGATGAAAATGAAATTTTAATTAATTCTGGTGATTACACCGGTCTTACCTCTGAGGAAGCTAAGGCAAAAATCACTAAGGATCTTGAAAAAGACCAGATTGCTGCCCCCCGCACTACCTATCGCATGCGCGACTGGTTGATTTCTCGTCAACGCTACTGGGGTTGCCCAATTCCAATCGCCTACGATAAGGATGGTAATCCTCACGCTATTCCAGAAGATCAATTGCCGGTAGTTTTGCCAGATATTACCGACTATAAACCTGACAGCTCTGGTCGTTCCGCTCTTGCTAAGGCTGAAGACTGGAAAAAAGTTATTATCAATGGCGAAGAAATGACGCGTGAAACCGATACCCTGGATGGTTACGCTTGTTCCTCTTGGTATCTCTGGCGCTATACCTCACCTCATGACAAAGAGCATGCTTGGAATCAAGAGGCTGTCAAATACTGGGCTCCGACCGATATCTATGTCGGTGGAGACCATGCCGTGGCTCACTTACTTTATGTGCGTTTCTGGGCCATGTTCTTCCATGATCTGGGGCTTTTACCTTTCGAAGAGCCAGTCAAGACCTTGCTTTATAACGGTTACATCAATGCTCCAGATGGCAAAAAAATGAGTAAGTCTAAAGGTAATGTGATTGATCCACTGGATGTGATTGATTCTGGCTACGGTGCCGATACTTTGCGCACCTATGAACTCTTTATCGGCCCCTACAATGAGGATGCCGCTTGGAGCACCAAGGCTATTGGTGGTGTTTATCGCTTCCTTAATCGCTGTTTTAATTTAGTTTATCTTGAAAATACCACCGCCAAGGTCGACGACGAGACCAATCTTATGGCCCGTCATAAAACCATCAAGAAAGCTACCGACGATATGAATCGTGCGAACTTTAATACCGTGGTGGCTGCTCTCATGGAATTTGTTAATCATCTCTATAAAAACGGCGCCGCCCAAGCCGACCTAGTGGTGCTCGCTAAGTTACTCTATCCATTCGCCCCACATCTTGCTTCTGAAATGCTCGAGACGCTTGGATCTGACAAAACTTGGCCAGCCTATGATGAATCCGCTCTAGTCAGTGAGACCGCCGAATATATCATCCAGGTGAACGGAAAAGTCCGCGCTAAGTTACAACTCCCGACCGATATCTCTCAGGAAGAAATTCAAAAGCTTGCGCTAGTCGACGAAAATGTTCAAAAATACCTGAATGGCGAACCTAGAAAAATTATTTTCCCACCAAATACTCGCCTCGTCAGCATCGTGGCCTAAATCTAAAAATTTTTCTCAAAAATCCACGAAAAAATCTCTCACCCGCTCTGATTTTTCTTGCAAACCACGGGTTTTTATAGTACAATAATACAAATTTATATATTAACAAGGAGCATTTAATGCCTGAACCTAAAAAGCAAAGCAGCCCAAGAAAGACTGGTCTACGCCGTAGCCACCTTCGTCTTGTCTTAGCTCGTGCAGTTAACAAGAAATCACCTGTTAAGGCTTTCGAAACTGCTAAGAAAACCCCAAATCTTAAAGTCAAAACTGTTAAAACCGCAGTTAAAGCTACTAAAAAGACAAAGAAAAGCGAAAAATAATGGCAAGTAATCGGCACCTTGGCAGAATTATTATCCTTCAAAGCCTCTATGAATACGAGGTGAGAAGTTTGGCGGGCGACGCTACAGCCGACATCAATGTTATTATCGCAAAAAATATCGAACCATACGTTAAAGCCGTTGGTGATACTGATTTTATTATCAATACCACCAAGGGTATTTTGGAACATCAAGAAAAACTTGATCATGAATTACATCCATTAGCACCAGAATGGCCACTCGCTTCTATTGCCGCGATTGACCGTAATATTTTGCGCCTTGGGCTCTATGAGCTCGAAGCTCAAACCGTGCCACCAAAAGTTGCCATCAACGAATCCGTTGAATTAGCTAAGGCTTTTGGCTCAGAAAATTCGTCTAAGTTCGTCAATGGTGTTCTCGGTACCGCTTATAAACAGCTCGGGTTCGAGAAATCTGAAGGAACAAATGAACAATCAAAGACCAGTTCAGTCGAAGGCGAAAAACCTCAAGAAGACTAAACCAAAGACCAAAACTGATTCTCGTCGCGCATTTACCCCCAAGACTCGAAATTCTCGCGACTCCAATCTTAAAAAACTTCAACAAAAAATTCTCAAGAAAAAACCAACCATCAAAGAAATTGTCCGCGAACCGACCTCTGGTGGTATCGTCTTCCGACTGACTAAAGATAAAAAAGATATTGAAGTTTTACTCATCCAAGATTCGAAAAACCGTTGGACCATTCCAAAGGGACATATCGAACCCGGTGAGACCGCAAAACAGACCGCTATTCGCGAAATTGGCGAAGAGGCTGGTCTGAACCACATCCAAGTTCTCTCCTGGCTCGGAAAAATCCACTTTAAGTACCGTCGTATTGATAAATTAGTCTTAATGACTACCCAGATTTATCTCGTACGCTCACTCGATACTACGGAGCGCCCAACCAAAGAAAAATGGATGAATGGCATCAAATGGTTTAGTTTTCAGGATGCAATTAATGTCATTGAGTACGAAGACATTGAAAAACTCATGCTCATCGCCAAAAAACGCATCCGTCAAGGAGAATATTAAATAAATTTGAGTTTCTCAGGATACTTGAAAAACGCTTCAAGCATCCAAAAGATTCCCAAGAAAGTAGTTATGGAACAAGAAATAAATCTTGCTGATTATCAAATTAATATCGCGGACATTAGACAGCATATTGATGAGGTGGCAGTCAATAAGACCAAGAAACAACCTCAAAACGCGGAAGAATTTACCGCCGACACTAAAGCTCTCTACGCCGACTTCGCCAAAGAAAAAATGGGTATCAAATTCAAAGATATCTCACTTTTTATTACCGCCCTTACTCACCGTAGTTATGTCAATGAACATAAAAAAGCTCATATCGAGCATAATGAACGTCTCGAATTTCTCGGTGACGCGATTTTAGAGCTCGTCACCTCTGATTTTCTTTATCGTAATTTCGCCGAGCCAGAGGGAATTATGACCGCTTGGCGTTCCGCCCTTGTTCGCACCGAATCTATTGGTCGCGCTTCCGCCGAAATTGGCTATCTCCATCTCATTCGCCTCTCGAAAGGTGAAAAGCTCGGTAGCGACCGCACCCATGCCTCGATTATTGCTGACTGTTTCGAGGCGGTGACCGGTGCCATTTATCTTGATCAGGGCTATCTTCGTGCTAAGCAATTCATTTATCAGCATATTCTCACCAAAATGGATGAAATTATTATCAATGAATCCTGGCGCGACTCCAAGAGTTACTTGCAGGAATTAGCTCAAAAAACCGATGGCGCCACCCCTCAATATCACGTCATCAAAGAGGAAGGCCCAGACCATGACCGTATCTTCTCAGTCAATGTGGTGGTCGCGGGTCATATTCGTGGTACTGGCTCTGGACACAGCAAGCAAGAGGCCCAGTCTAATGCCGCCACTGAGGGTATCAAATATTATAAAAAACACCTCGGCAATCAACTTCCCGCCACTGGTCGTCTCACCCTGCGCAAATAATTCATCATCTAGATTACATATAAGCCTCATCACCTTTCGAATAATTTGCATTTTTTCACAAAATCAGTTAGAATATTTAAAATTAATTAAGGAGAAAACATGCTCGCGATTCGTATGCAGCGTAATGGTCGTACGCACTACCCAACATTTCGACTAGTCGTCCAAGAATCCCAGCGTCATCCACTTTCTGGACGCGTTGTGGCTGAGGTCGGCAATTACAATCCAGAAACTAAGAAAACCACCCTCGACAAGGAAAAAATCGAGTTCTACCTCAAGAATGGTGCTCAACCATCTACCCGTGTAGCTCGCATCTTGAAACTCGAAGGCGTCAAGCTTCCTGACTGGGTTAAAGAACCTACCAAGAAGCAAAAAGCTCCAAAGCACGCGGATAAGCTTCGCAAAAATCAACCAAAAGAAGAAGCTGAAGCTTAATTTCTTAAAAAACGCTCCGAAGAGGGGCGTTTTTTCACCAAAAGTGCTATAATATAACCATAAACTTAACCGGAGAACCTATGTCAACCATTGACCAACAATTTGTCGAATTTATCGTAAAAACTCTCGTCAGTAATCCAGAAAAAGTCGCTGTTAATCGTGTAATTGATGAAAAAGGTGTCTTGCTTTCACTTTCTGTAGATCCAGAAGATGTCGGCCGCGTCATTGGTCGCCGTGGTGCTACCGCTCAATCTATTCGCACCCTTCTTCGCGCTCTTGGTACGAAGAATGACGCTCGTTACAATCTTAAAATCGTCAATACCGACGAACTCGATGGTGAAGGTGAACCTACTGCCGCTCGCACTGTCGCTGATTACGATGACGAAGCTGAAACAGAAAACGACGGTCTCGCTGAGAAAACTCGTGCTGAGCTCGCCGATCTCGATGATCTCGAAGTCTAATAGACTACACGGAATCAATTTATAATTGCCGAAAATACCCCCGGGAAATGGGGTATTTTTCTTACTAAATTCTCTTGACATTCAAAACCATAATGGTTATACTAATGATAGTTCATTTTTGAACGAAGCCTAACTGCGAGTCGGCTTACATAAACAAGTTGAGAGCTTATATGTTCAAAAATCCCACCCGAAATCAGGTGGTTTTTTGATTCTAAAAATCAGAAATGCCCCTTGAAAAATCCCTAAAATGCGTTAAAATAGCTACAAGAAGTAGTGTGCCTACTATAAACATGTCTTTTTATTTTAGCGAGGTGGAAAGACATAAGTAGCAGTAATCTTCGGCGCTAAAGATTATTAACACTAAATAAGAGGGAAAAGTGAGTAAAAAAAGTACCATTCCAGATGGCAGTCGTGTCTTTTTCACCGAAGGAGACAAATTGCCTATCCCTGATCTTACTGCACATCAGAAAGATTCTTGGGAAGAATTTGTACGTTCGGGTCTACGCGAAGTTTTCACCGAACTCAATCCAATTGATGACTATACTGGTCAGAAATTGTCACTAAAGTTTAAAGATTATGAATTTAAGGCTCCAAAGCATACCATTCAGGAAGCCAAATATAATCTTGAAACCTACGAAGCTCCTTTGCACGTCAAAGCTGAACTTCAAAACAAAGTCACCGGCGAAGTCGTCGAACAGGAAATTTACTTCGGTAATTATCCATGGATGACTGACCGTGCTACCTTCATTATTAATGGTACTGAGCGTGTGATCGTTTCTCAGTTGATCCGTTCAGCTGGTGTCTTTTTCACCGCCGAAACCATTGGTATGAAGCGCTATTACGGTGCTAAGGTGATTCCAGGTCGTGGTGCATGGCTCGAATTCGAGACCGCGCCAAATGGTTGTATCTACGTGAAGATCGACCGCCGTCGTAAAATCCCAGTCACCACTTTGCTTCGCGCTCTTGGCGTTGTGAAGGATGCTGATATCAAGGCGAAATTCGAAAATGTCGACACTGGTGCGATTAATTACATCGATTCTACTATCGATAAGGATACTACCAGCTCTCAAGCTGCTGCCCTTCTCGAAGTTTATCGTCGTCTCCGCCCAGGTGACTTGGCTACCGTCGAAAACGCTCGTTCCATGGTTGAACGTACCTTCTTCGACTATAAACGTTATGACTACTCTCGTGTCGGTCGTTTCAAGATTAATCAACGCCTTGGCTTCGACACCCCTAACGACAGTACTCACCGTACTTTGCAAATGGATGATCTCGTAGCGATTATTGCAGAAATTATTCGCTTGAATAATACTCAAGAACCAGCTGACGATATCGACTCACTCTCTAATCGCCGTGTACGCATGGTTGGTGAGCTCGTCCAACGTCAATTCCGTCTTGGTATGCTTCGCTTGCAACGTAACATCCTAGACCGTATGTCAATGGTTGACGCTAAAGAAAAAGTTACTCCATCTCAGCTGCTTAACCCACGTCCAGTGGTCGCTGCAGTTCGTGAATTCTTTAGTACTTCTCAGCTTTCTCAGTTGATGGATTCTTACAACCCATTCGGCGAGCTTGCTCACAAGCGCCGTCTATCTTCTATGGGTCCTGGTGGTCTCACTCGTGAACGCGCCGGTTTCGATGTGCGTGATACCCACCCTACTCATTACGGTCGTATCTGTACCGTTGAAACCCCTGAAGGTGGTAACGTGGGTCTCGTCTTGAACCTTGCTACCTACGCTCGTATCAATGAATATGGTTTTATTGAAGCTCCATATGTTGTGGTGAAAAATGGTAAGGTCACCGATGAAGTTATCTATGTCGATGCTAGTGTCGAACGTGATATGGTAATCGCTGATACCTCTGTAAAAT
>CAUQEK010000027.1:0-12517 GCA_963517385.1 uncultured Candidatus Saccharibacteria bacterium
ACTCAGATGCAATACTCTAGGACTAGTAAGACCCGAGTGGAGTCTTCCACTCGGGTCTTTTTCTTGGTCTATTGTTAATCTGCCAGAAATCCGGTCAGAAGACCAATGTAGTTTCGGTTTTTTCTTCTACTTATTTTCGAGTCTCAATGTAGGTGGTAGTTTCTAATTTTAGCGCCTGTTATCTATACGTAATTCTCTTGGCTTATTGATTCTAGTGGTCTTAGTTTTAAAGCCTTTTTTTATTTTTCTACTTTTATTAATATTGCATCAAAACAGAGATTCTGAATCTCTTTATTCCATTTAATGCGATTGTATTTTGGCGGAGTAGTGCTAGTATTTCTGTCTGCAATTATTCGGTTGAGTAATTCCTCTAGCTGTTTATTCGGCACGGCTTTTGATACTTCGGCCATCCAGAATATTAGTTCGCCACAAACAATACTCTTGTTGAAAGACTTGTCTTTATCTACAGAAGGGCAGTATTCCTCGATAAGGTGCCAATACTGTGTGGGCTCGGCTTTTGTATAATCTACGGTCAATCCGCGTTTCTTCGCTAGATCTATGTATCCGCCGCTAGTTTGCTGATAGCCAGCTTTAATAAGTCGCTCTGTCAATGGACAGGGTGTATTATTTTTATCTTTAAAGAATTCTTCGACTTGGTGGATATTCATAATACCACTATATCACGTTATTAAATCATACTTATTTGTCGCGACTCAATCATTCTAAAAAATAACAAAAGCCCCACCAGATATTTGATTGTACTCAAATAAATGGGATATCACTCTAATAACTCATTAGTGTAGTATTTTAAGCCTCTTTGGTTTTAATTCTCTTTAGTCTGTTATATTTTTTCAAAAATAGACATAATATGTGGATTGAAGAAAAGAAATTCACTATTGGAGTATGAGTTATTTTTTTTAAATTCTTCTATCGCATTTTTACTTCTTTTTACAAATGTTAATATTTTATAATAATTATCTGCAAAAATTATTCCGTCAATCTTACTACTCTGCATGAATATTTTTTCCACCTCAGGAAATAATAATGGCTATGCTGGATGTAGCGTAGCATTGGCATTATCACGACAATTAATATGCGTACCGAGCATAGTCACATCTTCAGCCATGAACCATATTGAAACAGGTGGGTTTTTAGAACTTGCAACCTCAAGTAATCTATTTTTATAGTCATGCACCTTTGAGTAGTGATCATTAAAGGCTTGGATGAAATTGTTTTTATAATTATCCACATTTGCCTTTGACCGTATCTCTCCTCTCAATACACAAGAATCTTTATCTTTTAACGCCGCATAAGCTTTTTGCTTCATTTCTTTTGCGATTAAGTTGTCTTCTTTACGTTGTAGGCTCCCTCTCTTATTATGTTTATGGGCGTCGTATTCAAAATGTTCTATTCCATATATTTTTTCATTACAGAAAGAATAAATATCCGGGCGATCATATGAATGCCAGTTCCTTAATAAGCATTCTACTTCTTCCTGGTTTACCCCACATTCTACAATACTAAAAGAGCGTAAATCGTCTTTACAAACAGTGTAATGCTTAATGATTCGCTCCGCTTCACAAACTTCTCTAGTCATCTATATCACTCTTTCCATACGCCTTAGGCGCGCTAATAATTTTACAATCTACAATTCTACTATCATCATAAAATTTATATTTTTTATTATATGTCTCATATATTTTATAGCTAATCTCCAATTCAATTAACTGACTATAGGTATTACCATAGCAATCTTCGAAGAAAAATTCTACACTAGTGGATTCACTACCATGTTCTGGATATCCTGAACATACTAATTTAATTCCATTCTTATCACACGGAATGGCTACTTTGAGATTTACACCTATTACTTTTTCCTCATTAGAATATATTACCGGGAATAATACTAAATCTTTTTTATTACCTTCAGGTTTTTCCGGTCTTTCAAACATAAACCGCAAATTATACATTTCTCTTTGTCCCTTATTTTGAAGACTAAATTTTAGAAACGGATTTTTTAATATCTCGTTTTTTAAATAGATCTCTTTTGATGCTTTTTCTTGAGGTAGACATATATATTCAATTTCCGCATCTCGACTTTTTTCAATTACACTATCGGAATATTCAACTCTAATTAGGGGTAGTGCAGCAATGGCATTATCCTGTTTTCTAGCCTGATTCTGATGTTCGATACTTTTATTTACCGAGTATGCCGTTGCGATAAAGCCCGCTAACGCGCTTAAGGCCGAGGCAAAATAACCTATCAAGACAACAGACCATTGCCCCGGGACTGAATTTACTGGTAGACCTAATTTACTAGGAGTGTTAGTGGCATCCAAAATAAACCATACTATTGGAAAGATAGCTAAAAATACAGCTAAGGCAATAAAGCCATTTTTATCTTTTATTATTTTTTTCATACTGAAATTAACTCTGTTTATACTATTAATATTCTTGTCTTTGTTTTGCATTGATTTTAGCTCTGCACGGATTTTCCATTAATCGCATCAGTAATAACTTTAGCTATTTCCGATTTGGTCATTGATTCGAATTTACTAATTCTAGCCAATGGAATTCTAGCTTCTTTAAACATCCGTCCTATTTCCACATCGCGCTCTATGCGGTGAGGTCTACTGTGGGTCGAATCGTCTAACTCAATAACACAAATAACTTTATAACTTTCTTTACCGATTAATACAAAATCAACCGATTTGCCATTAATGTGGCGAAATGCTGCATTCCAATTTTGACCTTTTACTCTGTAATCAAGTAAGGCCGAAAGATGCACTTGTGGTACAACAAACCATTTTGAACTAAATATCTCATTTAAGATTTTAAAACAATCATTTTCGCGCGAGGTCATAACATAAGGTTTTGCATAATAGCGGTACTGTGCTTTCTTAATTTGGCCTTTATTTTCATCTGAGTCTGGTGCTAGCTTGATTTTACTTATCCATTTAAAAAATAAGATATTCCCCAATAAAAAAATTACGATTAGCGATAAAGTTAATATATACTTAATTTCTTCTCCCATTTTTTATCCTTCAGCTATGTCTTTTTAATCAATTCACTATCTACTGTAATTATAGCCTGAATTAAGCTATTTTATGATTAATTAAAATTATTACATAGACTAGTTTTTATCACATCTAATAATATTAAAAGCAAAATCTAGCATGTCATCCCATCCTTGAAATCCTTCCCAACATTTGCTATAATAGACGTAATTAATATTTCTTGTAACCCGAATCTCACTGAGGTTTTTGTGCAAAAATATTTTAATATTAACTTATCTACTTAAGGATTAAATGAATAAACAAGAACAAGAGCGTCGTGCGAAGTTGATGCGGATGCAAGCCGAGCGTTTGCCAGAGATCAAGCGCCGTTTTGAGGAAAATCAGAACCGCACTAACTTCGAAAAAGCCGAGGAAAAACCAGTAGAAACTGGGGCCGCGGTAATCTTCGAACAGGCGCAAAAGCGTAATTTTAACAGCAACTTCAAACCTGGTGGCAAAGATTTTCGTGGTAAAAAATCGGACCGCGCAAACAATGCAAATGGCGCAAACAGTGCAAACAATTCCGACAACCAAAAATCTCGCAATAACCGCCAGAACAAAAATAACAAAAAGCGTGGCAATCAAGGTAACGCCGCCGAAAATACCCCTGCAACTAACGACAACGATTCTCGCAAAGTGAACCTTTCAGTTTCGACCCGTCGTGGCGAAATGGTGCATCACCAGAGAATGCTTTCACAAGATGTGAACGCGCAGGCCACCCAGCACATCATCGGTGTGCCAGTAAATAAATCTCGTTTCAATGGCTACAACGGTGCCCAGGTGACGAACGCCCAACTCAAGGCAGCTCGCCCAGATCCAGAAGCAGTGCGCGTGATTCCAATCGGTGGTGTCGGTGAATTCGGCATCGGTAAGAACATGACCGTGATCGAATATAAAAACGAAATGATCGTGATCGACATGGGCGTACTCTTCGCTTCCGAGGATTATCCGGGAGTGAATTACATGATTCCGGATATTAAATATCTCGAGGATAACCTCAGCAAGGTGAAAGCTATTCTCTTCACCCACGCTCACCTTGATCACATCGGCGCCTGTAAACATCTTTTGCCAAAATTTGGCCCGCTTACGCCAATTTATGCCACCGATTTCACCATCGGTATGATTAAGCGCCAAATGAGCGAAGTCGACGATTTACCAGAATTAAATTACAACGTGGTTGACCCATTCAAGCACGAAAAAATTCAAGTTTCCGAGCATCTCAGCGTAGAATTTGTTCATATGCTACACTCAATTCCAGGTAACTGTGGTCTGGTGATTCGTACCCCGAACGGCGTGATTTACCTCTCGGGTGACTGGCGCGCAGAAGCTAACCCAATCGACCGCCAATCCGACCTTGAACGTCTCGATGAGATTGTAAAACACGAAGGTATCTCTTTGATGTTAAACGAATCAACTAACATTGATTCCCCAGGCCACCATCCACATTCAGAATATGACGTCGGTGACAACATCGGCAAGGTGATGGACCACTACGCGAATGGCCGCGTGATTATTTCCTGCTTCTCCTCTCAGATTAATCGTATCGGGATGATTTTGGAGCAAGCTTATCGACGTGGTCGTAAGGTAGCTTTTGCTGGCTTCTCGATGATTAATAATATCGAAGTGGCGCTACGTGCCAAGTGTATCAAGGTACCAAAAGATACCGTGATGAAAATGGAAGACATTATCAAACTTCCTGACGATAAGGTGACGATTGTCTGTACTGGTTCACAAGGTGAATTGAACGCCGTCTTGAACCGTATGGTGACCGGCGCACACAAATTCATCAAGATTAAAGCTAGTGACACTATCGTCTTCTCTTCTAACCCAATTCCTGGTAATGAGCCACATGTGGTGAATACCGTGGATGGTCTTCTTCGTGAGGGCGCCCAAGTGATTCAAAATGGTAAGACTCATCTCACCAATATCGGCCCACTTCACCTTTCGGGTCACGCTTACTATGAAGATCACGTCGATTTCGTGACACGTTTGCAGCCTTTGAACTATTTACCATACCACGGTGAATTCTTCATGATGGAACACAATGCGGAAATGGCAGAAAACGTCGTGGGAATTTCACACGATCGCATTCTGGTAGCAGATGATGGTGATATCGTAGAGCTTCTACCAAACAAAACCATCCGCAAAAACGGCCGCATCTCAGTCGGCAATAAACTTTACGATGATGCCGATAAGCCAGTGCATGAAGCAGTGGTGAAAGATCGTATCCACATTTCGCGTGAAGGTATTTTCATGATCGTGCTAACTATCAGCAAGAAGACCGGTCGTTTGATTAAAACGCCGGACATCGTATCGCGTGCCTTTATTTATCTCGATAATTCTGAGGAACTAATCGGCAAGATTCGTCACTACCTACGGGTAAAAACTGACAAGTCGATCTCTACCGAACCAGAGGTAAAAGTCTTGAAGGAAGAAGTGAAGGAAGACATCACTCGTATCCTCTTCGATGCTACTGGACATACGCCAATCGTGATTCCAGTAATTAATAAAGTCTAAGAAAAATACCCAGAGCGATCTGGGTATTTTTAACTAGTACTCCACAGTGAGTTTAGTATTAGGCCGAAGTTTTAGCTTGGGGCGAGCGTATAAAAATACCTAGCTGTAGCTAGGTATTTTTTATCTATTCGGCGGAATTGTATTTGTCGTAATATTCCTGAGATTTGTCGTAATCTTCTGCGAGACCATAATATTTGGCGGCCAGTTCATAGTAAAGTTTCTTCAAATTTTTAGTCAGCGAATTTTCATCCACCTGATCGAGATAAATTTTCGCCACATCTGGATTATTCGCGATAAGATAAAGATGGGCGCGATAGAGGGTAAAGAGTTTTTCCAGAGACGCATTACCACTACCAAGTTTTTCTTCCAAAGCGTCGAGTCGCTTAACCGCTTCATCTGGATCCTGCAAGACATTGTCCTTAAAATTTTCTCCCTCGATATTATTCGTATCGGAGAAAAGTAGGTAGGTAAAATTACCAAAATCTTCCCAAGAAGCCACATCGAGATTGAAATTATTCACATATTCTTCAGGGTTGGCCGTATAATCGTTCTTTTTCTTAATATAAGCTTCGTCCTTGTCTGGATCGATTAATCCGTCATCAGCGGAAGCTTCAGTCTTCTTTGCCGTGGAGGAGCCGTCTTTTGACTGCTGCGCAGAGTTGGAGCCGGAAGCACCATCGTGATTATTGGACTTGGATTTTGAGATAGCCCAAATTCCGACACCAGCTGCCGCGATGATTAATACTGCGACGGAGACGATGACGGCAATGACCTTCTTATCTAATTTAACTTTGATTTTTTCGTCTGCCATGTCGGAAGTCATCGCAAGCTCCTGCACCGACGGAGTGTAGGTATCTTCCGCGGTGGTAGATTTTTCGTCTGAGGTAAAATTTTCCACTGCGACAGTGGATTTTTCGTCTGTGGTAGAATTTTCCGATGAAGTAAAATTTTCATCTGCAGTAGAACTTTCCACTGGAGTAGTATTCCCTGCTGAAGTGAGGTTCTCTACTGAATTTTCCTCTGATGGATAAAGAATTGAATTTTCTGGGTTCATATTACTTATGATTATAATGCGAACGCACAGAGTTTTCAACCAATTTCAAATAATAGAAGCGCTCGACGTTGCCGTTTTTGCCGGCCAGAAAATTGTCGCGCTTGTCCACCACCTTAAAGTGATTTTGCTTGAGCCAAAGCTCAAAATTCTTAATAATTTCACGACGGATTTTTTCGTTTTTTACGATACCGTTTTTAAGCTCATAAGCTTTAGCCTCAAACTGAGGTTTTAACATCATCAAAAAATCGGCCGATCGGACTTCAGGCTGAAGCTTCACATGGGCGAGTACTTTTTTCAGAGAAACAAAAGAGACGTCGGCCAGTACCACATCGATTGGACCGAACTTGTCAAAATCCACCAAAAAGATATCAGTCTTTTCCAGAAGGGTAATACGTGGATCGAAACGCAGTGGAGCCTTCATTTGATTGGTTCCCTTTTCGACCGCAAAAACCCGCTTCGCACCATGGCGCAAAGCATATTCGGTAAAACCACCAGTGCTTGATCCAATATCCAGTACGGTTTTATCTCGGAAATCAAAAGAAAAAGCTTGCGATGCCCCAGCAAGCTTATTCTCCGCTCGAGAAACTACATCTGATATAACTTCAGATTTTTTAGATTCTATAGCTTTTTTCATCTAATTATTTTTTACGTTCACGGTAAGCGTAGGTTTCAGTGTCCACAGAAACCACATCACCTTCCTTGATAAAGGCAGGCACCTTGATCACCACGCCGGTTTCGAGGGTAGCATCCTTCATCACAGAAGTAGAAGTATCACCCTTCACGGCATTTTCAGTGTAGGTAACTTCAAGCCAAAGATTCTTAGGAAGAGTGAGGTTAATGGCGGTTCCATTATAAAATTGGATTTCCATTTCATCACCGTCTTTCATGAAATCTTTGGAATCGCCGACCATATCGGAAGACAATTCGTATTGCTCAAAAGTGGTTGGATCCATGAAGTAGAATTTCTCTTCATCACGATAGAGATATTGTACCTTCTTGGTAGTAACTTCTGCTGGCTCGATCTTTTCCTGACCCTTAAAAGTCTTAGGAATAAGCGCACCAGTGATTAAGTTTTTGACACGTACGTTGACGATTGAGCCACCACGTCCCATCACTTTTTGGGAATATTCAATAACCTTGTATGGCTGACCATCAAGAGTAATTAGAGTATTTTTCTTTAAATCGGTTGGTCCGTACATAATTCTCCTTTTTAGTTATTTGAAACAAATGGTAGGAGGGCTAGATGACGGGCACGCTTAACAGCGACAGCCAATTGGCGTTGTTGCTTAGCAGACAAACCAGTCTTAGCGATTGGCTCGATACGACCGTAAACATCGATGTAGCGTTGCATAGTTTTGATATCTTTATAATCAAAATAAAGATTTGGATCGTTCTTGATTCTTCTCATTTTTTCTCTCTTTTCTCGCTTTAATTATTAGAATGGTACTTCACTGAGGTCGATTTCGCCATCTGGAATATCATCTGGAATAGAATCTGGCATAGCCTGACTGTAACTACTGGTGGTAGATTCTTGGGATCTGCTACCGAGAAGGTTAAAGTCTTCCATAACGATTTCCACGGCGGAACGCTTGGCACCGGTCTTATCTTCATAAGTACGTTGAGACAAGCGGCCTGAGACCATGATTGGTGTACCTTTTTTTGCATATTGAGCAATCACATTACCTGGTTTACCCCAAGCAGAAACTTCGATATAAGAAACTTGCTCTTTCTTTTCGCCGTTCATCACATAATTGTAATTCACTGCTACTGAGAAGCTGGTGACCTCTGAGCCAGAAGTCGTAGCTCTAGTTTCTGGGTCGCGAACAACATTACCGATAATGATTGCTTTACTAAATCCCCGCGCCATAAATATACCTCACTTAATTGTTTAATTATTCTTCGTCTTTAGACTCTTTTTTGTCAGCACGGGCCTTGCGCTTAGCTTCAAATTTAGCTTTGCGTTCGTCGACGGTGACTAAGAGATAACGTAAGACTTCCTCGGTGATATTAAGAGTAGAAGAAATCTTGGCTGGAGCCTGGGCTGGAAGTTCCAAATCGAAAGCATAGTAGACGGCATAGTCTTCTTTTTCGATAGGATAAGCCAAACGCTTCTTACCTTCATTGACTTCTTTGACGATTTTACCGTCGTTAGACTCAATGAGTTTCTTAATTTTGTCTAAGGCTGGTGTCAGATTCATTTCCAAATCAGGATGAATCAAGACAGTAAGTTCATACTGTTTCACTTTGCACTCCTTTGGTTAAAGCAAGTACACCTTAAGTTACTTGCTGAGCTAATAATGTCTAGATTATAACACGAAAATAGAGAAAAATACAGAGTTTTCCACAATAAAAATCATTGTAATTTTTCATGATGTCATATATAAACTTAAGTAGAAAGGTCTAATTGTTATTATTATTAATACAGGAGAGAAAAAGTTATCATGAATGATACTAATTTCGACAATAATGCGGAGATAAAATCCGTACATAGTGAAGCAAAGGCGCAGGGTCATGGCGGATTGAAGGCTATGGCCATATTTTTTGCTATTACTACTTTAGCTTTAGGTAGTGCTTTAGCTTATGTCTATACTTCAAAGAATAAGGATACGAAAAAGCTTAATGAAGAACTAGTGGAATCAAAAGAGAAAGTAAAATCTGCAAACGAATCGATCGCGAAATACGAAGAAGCTACGCAAACCAAAATCACTGATGTGAAGCAGGACAACGTGACGGTGAAAGAGATCGTGAAGCCGATGGTTTATGATGCTCAAATTAAAAAACTATATGACATCATAAAGTCAAGTACCTACTCAAAAGACCCACTTAACGGTGAACCGGATCAAGATGGTCATCATATAACTGAAGCTTGGAGAGAACCTTACTTTCAAGAAATTTTTACATCCACAGATGGTAAATATCTTATCGCCCATATGAGCCCTATTGGTATGGGTGTATATAAAGACAGGTTTAACCAAGATACACAAATAATATTACCAGCCGGTGGTTATTTTTCTTACTGGTATCTAAATATTGCCACTGGTGAGTGGAAAGTAGGTATGGAAGGTCAGGCTGCTCCAGAATGCAATAAAATACCTGCCGAGTTTAAAACTATCATTCATAACCTTAATGATTACAATGAAAAAAATGGATCATCAAAACAGCCATTGGTCTGTGCTGACGAAAAATATAATAATGTAAGAATCTAATTTCTTAAAACCCAAAAAAACGAGCGTCAAAATTTGGCGCTCTTTTTTTAATTTTTAACTAATTTTCTTCCCTATAATTATGCTATAATATGTTTATGGCTAAACAAACACGAGGAAGACGTCGAACGTCTAGAGGTAGAGCAAAAGACCCCGCTCCAACCCATCAATTACCAGGGGGATTTTGGCGCCAAGTAATGGCCCTATTAATGATTGTGATTTCGGTCGTTTTGATTATGACTTGGTTCGGCAACGGCGGTAATTTATTGAACGATTTTCATAGCGGTTCACTCTATGTGGTCGGTTATGCAACCTATGCGATTCCAGTGATTTTAGTTTATCTGGCGGTGAAAATTTTTCTCACTGAAGACAATCGCCTGCCGACCGTGATTTGGGTCACTTCTTTTCTGATGATTCTCTGGCTGGCAGGCATTTTCGACTTACCTTCTTATGGTACGAAGAATTTAACTGGTGGCGTGATTGGCGATGCCTTAAATCACCTAGTCACGCAACTGCTTGATCCGTCGGTGGCCGCCTTTATTTATATCGTGTTGATTTTCATTACGGGAATCTTCATTCTGCAGCTTTCCCCACTGACTGTGTTCAAAGATTTTGCTAACCTATTCCGTACTGGTCGCAAGGCGGAAGATTCCGAGAATGCTCGGGTAGCCCGAAAGGCCGAACGTGAAGTCGCGCCACTTGATGCGCCAATTCGTATTAAGGCGAATGGTGTTGAAATGTCAGCAGCCGAACTGAAGACACCGAAACTTGAAGTGAAAAAGGCAAGTACAGAAAAACCAGCGGAGCCAGAGCCAGAACGTGCTTTAACCGCAGCCTCTGACCCAGATTGGAAGATGCCAAGCGTGGAATTTCTTTCCAAGAAACATATTCCACCAGATGGTGGCAATATTCAGCAGAATGCCGTAATTATTAAATCAACTTTCGTGGATTTCGGTATTGACGTGGAAGTCGAGGGTGCCAACATCGGTCCTTCGGTGACTCAATATACAATTCGTCCACCTGCGGGTGTAATTCTCTCGAAGATTGCGGCGCGTGATAAAGAGTTAGCGCTAAACCTTGCCACAGAGAGCGTGCGTATTGAGGCACCGATCCCAGGTACGCGTCTAGTCGGTGTAGAAATTCCAAATGTACGTAAAGAAAGCGTGAGCTTGAGAAGTCTTCTTGAGAGTGACCGCTGGAAAAAAGAACAGGCTGCACTTTGTTTTGCTGTAGGTAAGGATATTTCCGGTAATACAATTATTGCTAACCTCGCAAAAATGCCTCACCTCCTGATCGCTGGTACTACTGGTTCTGGTAAGTCGGTGATGACGAATATTTTGATTTCTTCCCTACTTTATCGTAATGCTCCAAGCGACATGAAATTGATCATCGTAGATCCGAAGCAAGTAGAAATGGCGCAATATAATGACATTCCGCATCTTTTGACGCCGATTATTACTGCGACTGATAAGGCGCTTTCGGCGATGAAGTGGGCGGTGAACGAGATGGAGCGTCGCTACGCTTGTCTCGCGGAAGAACGCGTAAAGAAAATTGAAGACTATAACGAAAAAATGAAGGCACGCGCAGAAGAAGCGAAGAAAAACGGTGAGGTGTCGGAAGATGCCACGCAAAATAATAAGATGCCTTACATCGTGATTATTATCGATGAGATGGCGGACTTGATGATGCAGGCTGGTAAGGATCTCGAACAGCTAATCGTGCGTATTGCCCAGAAAGGTCGTGCCTCCGGTATTCACTTGGTGCTCGCCACCCAGCGTCCGGAAGTAAAGGTGGTCACCGGTTTGATTAAGGCGAACATTCCGGGCCGTATCGCCTTTAAGGTGTTAAACGGTATCGACTCACGTATGATGCTCGAATCGGGTGGAGCAGAAAAACTACTCGGTAACGGTGACATGCTAATGCTGACCACCGAAATGATGGGTAAGCCACGTCGTATTCAGGGTGCCTTCGCTTCAGATGATGAGATTAATAAGTTAACTAATTTCCTGCGCGAACAGAGACAACCAGAATATAATAATGAGGTAATTTCTCAGGCAGTGCAGATTAAGGGTATGGGACCTTCGGATGGCGGTTCCTTCGGAGAACTCGGACGCAAATATGATCCATCCGATCCAGTAGTACGTAAAGCGATTGAGATTACTTTATCCAAGGGTAAATTCTCGACGGCGATGCTGCAAACCTACCTCGGTAAGGGTCACGGCTTTGTCTCGGGCCTCGCGATTTGGTTGGAAGAAATCGGGGTGATTGGTCCAGCTAACGGCAATAAGCCACGTGACGTAATGATTAAATCTCTAGAAGAATTCGATCAATTAGCCAATAGCTAAAATTACAACAGGATTATGCTGAAATAATCCTGTTTTTTATTGCTTTTTTTGACATTCTCATATATAAACATAATTAGAAAGGATTATATTTTTTATAATTTTTATTTCACTATTATTAATAAATTTTTAGGAGAGAAAAAGTTATCATGAATGATACTAATTTCGAAAATAATACGGAGATAAATTCCGTACATAGTGAAGCAAAAGCGCAGGGTCATGGCGGATTGAAAGCTATGGCCATATTTTTTGCTATTACTACTTTAGCTTTAGGTAGTGCTTTAGCTTATGTCTATACTTCAAAGAATAAGGATACGAAAAAGCTTAATGAAGAACTAGTGGAAT
>CAUQEK010000028.1:0-12274 GCA_963517385.1 uncultured Candidatus Saccharibacteria bacterium
ACGACGAAATTCCTGTTTCTTGCCGGGTTTAATCTTATAAACGGCGGCGCGTTGATCAATGGAAGTTTTATGAGTCATGAGCTCTAGAATATCTGGATAATTTTCGAGATACAATGTTTTAGTTTTAATGTGACCATGATCAGCTAGGACTATTAGAAGAGTATCGTGAAGCGATTTTGAAAGCTCAGCAATTTGATCATTTTGTTCTTTGATGATTTTTTTCACCGTGCTTGAGTCAGGGCCCTTTTCGTGCATAGTGGCGTCTGGCTCATCGCTATAAGCGTAGATGTATTTTTTGCCAGGTCGGCTCGCTTCATCTTTAATTCTTTCTATCATCTCCCCGAATCCATCATAGGGGTCATCACCAAACGGCATAATTTCTAATGCTTTGTATTTGGTAGATTGATTAATTTGATCGGGGATAGTTTCGGATACAAGAAGAGGTTTGACTGTGAGAAATTCAGTACAAATAGTTTCATCATTGCCTTTCTCGGTATTCAAAAATAAGGTAATGATTTTATCAATAGGTTGAATATAGGCGGTCCAGCCAGTCCAGCCATGCTCTACGGGATTAAGGCCAGTACGAATTGAACTGGTGGCAGCGGCGGTAGTAGCTGGAAAAACGGTAGTGAGAGTTTGTCTTAAATTTTGACGAAGAAAAGCAGAGTCTGGTAAGGCGCGTTCGAGAATACGAGAGCCCAGTCCATCCAAGAGAATAATGACGATATTCTGAGGATGGTGTGTAGCCAAGAGTTCGTCCATTAGTGGTAGACCTGAATGTTTTTGAGGTAAACCAAAATATTTTTGTACTGAAGCGCCAATGTTGGTAAGGGTTTGATTGTAATTATTTTTAACTCGCATGTTTTATAGTTTTTGGTAATTGAAACACGCTAATTCTGGTTTGATGTCTTGGTAAGATTTGCCAGCTAAGACGCCGCCGGCGGTAAAATTTTCTTGAGTAACATCTGCTAAGGCGATACTTGGTGTCTTGAATGAGGATTTTTCGGAAATAGTTTTGAATTCAAAGTCAATTAGGACTAAACCTTTAAGTTGGTCTTGAAAAATATCTACTTCCGCATTATGACCCTCGATTATAATATTGTAACGATCTTTAGAAACGCGCTTTTGGCTACAGTTAACGAGAGCTTCGAACTCATCTTTTGTAAGAGGTATGGTTTGTTCGATTTGCTCAGAGGCGTCGCCATCTTTGACGGGAGTTTTCTTGGTAATTTCATATAGATTACCACGTTTTCTTAGGCGGAGATGCGAGTGCTCGGCAGTGTCAGGAATATAAACATCGGTAATACGAGTCGGAATAGTGTCTTTAATTCCCTCTGGAATTTCTTTGGCAAGGAAGGTAAGTTCTAATTCTAGTTCTCGACTCATTTTTTCTCCTTAATTAATACAGGTTGAGGTTTTGGAATTTTAAAATGCTTTAATGTTGCATGATGCGTTGAATTTTAAAATATTTAGCGTAGGCCGACGGCTTTTTGGACTTCGAGGAGTTTTTGGTTGGCGACTTGGTTGGCGTATTTTTCGCCCTCTTCGAGCAACTGGTAGATTTCTTCGTCGGTGATGTTTTGGACCTTGGCTTGGAAATTTGAGATGTACTCGACAAGGCGTTCGGCAACGAGTTTTTTGAGTTCACCATATTGCGAGCGGTGTTCCCACGAAGTAATGAGATCACGAAGTGAAGTATCGGTGATGGCGGCAAGGATTTGTAAGAGATTGGAAATGCCTGGCTGAGTTTTGAAATCGAAATTAATGTCAGCAAGCGAGTCGGTGGTGGCAGACATGATTTTTTTGCGGATGCGCTCTGGGAGATCGGCGAGCATAATTTTACTATTGTCGGAATCGGCGGATTTGCTCATTTTTTTCTCTGGATTCATCAAGTCGCGAATACGCAGCGCGAAAGATTGAGTGTCGCCGTACATGAATTTGACCTGGTTTTCGGTGTTTTCTGGAATGATAAAAATTTCACCGTACTTATGGTTGAAACGCTCGGCGATATTACGAGTAAGCTCGATGTGCTGGAATTGATCTTCTCCGACTGGCACATAATTGGCGCTATAAAGCAAAATATCGGCGGCCATGAGGATTGGGTAGTCAAAAATCCCGACATTGGTGGAAAGATTGCCGTTATGACTTTTATCCTTAAATTGGGTCATGCGAAGAGCCTCACCCATAGTGGTGTGGCAATTTAAAATCCAGGCTAGCTCTGAGTGAGCCGGGACGTAAGATTGGCGATAAAAATGCACATTTTTGTTTAATTCGAGGCCGGCAGCGAGATAATAACGAATAGTGCGGAGCATGTTGGACTGAAGATCGCCATCGGTTTCACTAATAATGGAATGAAGATCTGGGACGAAAATATTGACGTGATGAGTGCTAGAGTATTGATTGGCAAGGCGAACCATCGGAAGCATGGCGCCAAGAAAATTGCCGAGGGTGAGGTCGGAGTTAATGCGAATGCCGGTCAAGATTGTTTTCATAAATCTATTATAGCAGGATTTTCTGGGTTAGGTGCGAGGTTTGATGAAGTTTATAGCTATGAAAAGTATAATAGATTGTTAGACTTCGTAGCCGAGGATTTTAATGGCCTTAAGAATGATTTTGTAATCTGGGGTGGAGTTTTCGGAAAGGTTTGAAAATTTTATGTAAGAATAATTTTCGGGAATCTTATTTGGTGTGATGATTGCAAAATAATATTTGGAGTCTGGAGTTTCGAAAAAAATTTTTCCGAATTTAGGTTGATTGTTGAAGATTTCATGAAATTTGGTGAGCGATTTTGCTGTGGGAAGGAGATTATCTTTTGACAATAAAATTGAAAGAACTTGATGACGTTTTAGTTCTGGCTTAAAATCAAGTTTCACGATGAGGAGTTTGTGGTTCATGAGAGTATTATAGTATATATAATTTGAGAATTAAATATTTTAATAAAATTTAAAGTTAAGTTTATCTTTTTTTGGGTTTAAAACTTTTTAATATAAAATTTCTAAATTATTTTAGTTAAAACTGGAGACATGAACCGTATTTTAACTACTTTAAAAAGCTCCTCTTAATAAAGAGGAGCAGTAATGTGCAGGCAATTACCAACTTGTTCTTCCGTGGTTATTCTTACCTTTTGTGTCGTGCACTTTTCTTGAATCCTGATGCATCGAAATGAAGCTTTCTAAGCCAGATCTGTGTTTAGCATTATTCCTTCTTCTTTGACAATCCCAGCAAAGGCAATCTTTCTTTCGATAACCAGTATTTTTACATATGTTTCCACTAGCCATATTTTTCACCCCCTTTTACTAGTGTTTATCCAAGCCACGATACTTGAATGCATTAATTATAGCATATATTATGAAATAATGATAGGATATATTCTACTTTTAAACCATAATTAAGAATTAATTGTGGGTTTTACGAAATCTATAGCATTTGAAGTCAAGGAGTCGTCGGTAATTTCTGGTTTTTGAGCTTGAAATTTAATACGGTTTATTTCGGATTTTAGGAGATTGAGGTTTTTGAGGCGTGGTTTTAGATTATTCTTGTGGCACATTTTAGCAATAGCGTCACTGATTTGATGGTCAGTAAAACCCTGGTGGATGGTAAGATTTTGGAAAAGATTTTGAATTTTTGAAATTGTGGTGTCGATGGTCCAGGTGGCGATATTGCCATCGATATCGACGTCAATTTGAAAATCGGGATCCGTCAGATTTTGTCTTTTTAGTTCACTCAAAAATAAATCATAAAAAGCATAGGCATGAATATGGGTGTAATTAGCTTTTCGTGATTTGGTGTAGAAGATCATGGTTATATTATAGACTTAAATTGGAATTTGAAGTAGAAAAAATCTCCCTAGTCCGAAACATATCGGGGGGAGATAAAAAGCTCCCTGCCCAAAACATACGATGGTCGAGCTTTTGGTTATATATTATGGCTAGAGTGGAGGTTTGTCAATAAAATTCTTTTGTTGGTTTGCTACGTGGTGGCCGAAGTGGAATTTTTTGAGTTTTTATTTTTGAAAAAATTTTCTCCAGTATGGATTTTCTCTATCAAAAATCTCTTTCTCCTCGCTTGTTAAGTTATCTGGATAATCTCTAAACAACCAATAAACTTTATGTTTGTCGAAAGAAAATATGTAGTCTCCCCATCCTATTGAATCATTTATATCTTCATTAGTAACTCGTCCCGATTTTATATCATTCTCAGAGATACCATGAAAAATCGTCCCCCACCAAACCTTATCATCTGGCCTTTCTTTTTCCCATTCAATATATCCATTAATCTCTGGCATAATAATTAAGTTTTAGATTCCGCCCAAACATAATTTGAATTTATTTTGCGTTTTTCTTTAAATTTTCTACGGTATTCGTTTAGCGACAATGTATTGGCTCCTCCAGCAAAATCTGGGTCGTCGTTTTGAACTCCATCATCTTCCCATCCGCAGACATAGCAAACATCATGGCCATCTTCTTCACCATCAATAAGTCCAAGATTACAACATTTACAGTACTTTTTTGACATACTTTTCTACTTCTTTATTCCAGTAATTTGCTCCACCTGTAGGTTTATAGCATGTTTTAATTATATCGTTTTTTCACTCTATGGAAAACAAAAGTAAAAACAATTTTTGTTCCCCATTTGAAAGAAAAAAAGAACTACCTTAACTGGTGGTTCTTGATATAAAAAACAACCCGTTAAGGTTGCTTTAAGTACTTGTTGGTGGAGCATGGGGGATTCAAACCCCCGACCTCGGCAATGCGAATGCCGCGCTCTATCAGCTGAGCTAATGCCCCGACCAATTAATTATACTATTGTTTCTTGAAAATAGCAGCCATGAGCTTGATAAAGTTTGGTTTCTCGCCGTACATCAGGATGCCGACGCGGTAAATACGGGCGGAAAGCCAGCCGATAAAGTAAGTACTGACGATCAATACCAGGATTGAAAGGATAATTTCCAGTGTCGAAACATTGGAAATAATGGCGCGGGTGAACATCATCATCGGCGCGGTGAGTGGGAAGTAGGAGAGGAAGACATTGAATGGAGTATCAGCATTGCCGGAATTGATGGCGGACATGGTGACAATGAAAGTGAAGACGATGATAATTTGGACCGGCATGATTGCAGAACCGAGTTCGTCGATTTTTGAAACAGTGGAAGCAAAAGCGCCGTAAAGGAAGGAGTAAATGAGGAAGCCGAGCAGGAAGAAAATTAGCATATATACGAGGATCTGAGTTGGGATATTGGAGATAATTTGATTTACAGGAAAGTCTGGGTTGTTGGCAGAGGAAATTTTCACGCAGATGAAAGCTTCAATAATGATGGCGGCGATTTGGATGAGTCCGGCGAGGCTGGTAGAAATGATTTTGCCGAAGAGTAAAGCATTTGGCTTGACAGAGGTGGCGAGAACTTCCATGGCGCGAGAAGTTTTTTCGGTGACTACGCTATTCATGACGTGAGAGCCATAAAAAGTAATGGCCATGTAAAGAGCGTAAATGAGAACGAAAGTATAAATCACAGAGGCGGAACCGTTTTTATTGACGGTCTCAAGGTTGATTTTGACATCAGGATTTAAAACCTTAGCGATGGCAGAAGGAGCGAGATTTTGTTCGGCGAGCAGGTCGGATTGACGTAGGTTCTTGACGATAGCATCGATGGATTGGACCTCACGAGTACTAGCTTCACTAAAACCGATCTTGGAGTATTCGGTAACCTCGGTGAGGTCGTGGTTGGCTTCGATAAAGAATTTGGCCTTATCATCGATGACTTCTTGCTTGGCTTCATTGGTAGATTTGTCGGTAAGCTTGACTTCGTAATCTGGCAGTGCGGCGTGGATGGTCTGGATGAGATTTTCGGATTTGGTATAGTCGGTTTTAATCAGAGCGACTGGAGTATTATCATCAGATTTAAAAAGTTTTAGATCGGAAATCAGTTGAGGTAAGAAGAAAACGCCGGCGAGAATAATAGCCATGATACCGGTGGAAATGAGATAACCCTTGCTGAGTACGATTTTCTTAAATTCATATTTGAAAACGGTGAAAAATTGTTGCATACTTCCCTTTCTATTCCGCGTATTCTATAAAGATATCTTTTAGAGTTGATTCGAGGTCGCCAATTTGGTCGATCGGATATTTTTTGATGAGATCGCTCATGGTTTTGGTGCGGTCTTCGTCTTTTTTCAGGCGATAAACTAATTCGCCTTCACGCAAAATCTCTGTTTGTTCTGGAATGGCGGCGTGGATTTTTTCGACCTCATCGGATTTGACGAGGAGTTTATTTTTGCGATGATTCTTGAGAATTTGACGAAGATTGCCTTGGAGTTTAATTTCACCTTCCTTTAGAATCAGAATATCGTCACAGAATTCAGAAACGTAATCCATCTGGTGGCTAGAGAAGAGGACGATTTTACCGCGTTTGATTTGTTCGCGCACTACTTCTTCTAGAAGCTGAGAGTTGACAGGGTCGAGGCCGGAAAATGGTTCATCGAAAATCACAATATCTGGGTTGTGAACGATACAGGAAATGAGCTGGATTTTTTGCTGATTACCTTTGGAAAGAGTTTTGAGTTTGGCGTTCTTGTAATCGGTCATTTGGAGAAAATCTAGCCAGTAATCAATCGATGCGGTGGCGGTTTTTTTATCGACGCCTTTAAGCGCGGCTAGGTAGATTAATTGGTCGACAATTTTGTCATTCGGATAGAGGCCACGTTCTTCTGGTAGATAACCAAGGCTGACTTTGGAATAATCAATAGGTTTACCGTCGAGAAGGACCTTGCCGGAAGTCGGCTGAAAAACTTGCATGAGAATGCGGATAGTGGTGGTTTTACCGGCGCCATTGCGGCCGAGCAGGCCGAAGGCTTTGCCGCTTTCGACGGTGAAGTTGAGGTCTTTTAGGACCTTTTTGTCGCCAAATTTTTTGGTGAGATTTTTGATTTCTAATTTCATTTTACCTCCATGATTAGATATATTATACACCTGTGCGATTTTTGCTTGGATTATTGGCGTGGTGATTTTTATTAATTTTAGTGACGCGTGTTTAGTTAATGCTGGGGACTGGGAATTTTGCGGCGAGAGTTTCGACTTGACGACGAATTTCGGCCAGCTGGGGTTCGGCGGTAGAGAGGTTTTCTTCGGATTTTACGGATAGACAGATATCCATGACCTGCTTCATCCAATCGGCGATTTGCTGCATTTCAGTGACACTCATACCGCGGGTGGTGATAGCTGGAGTGCCGAGACGAACGCCAGATGGGCGGAAGGCGGCGGCAGTGTCTTCCGGGACAGCGTTAGCGTTTAGGGTGAGTCCGACGAGATCGAGGGCGCGTTCATAGAATTTACCATCGATGCCGAAATTTTTCTTGACGTTGACGAGGATGAGATGATTATCGGTGCCGTTACCTTGGAGAATGAAACCGTGATCTTGAAGTGCGGCGGCGAGAGCCTTGGCGTTTTCGATCACTTTGGCGGAATATTGTTTGAAGTCATCCGAGAGAGCTTCCTTAAAGGCGACGGCTTTAGCTGCAATAATGTGTTCGAGCGGGCCGCCCTGAGTACCTGGAAAGACTGCACGATCGATGAGAATTGGGATATTTTCGAGGGTGTGCTCGGGTTTTTTCAGAGGAGAGGCGACGTTTCCTTTCGATAGGATCAGACCGCCACGAGGTCCGCGAAGAGTTTTATGGGTGGTGGTAGTCATAACATGAAAGCCAAAATCTAGAGGATTCGGGTGTACACCGCCTGCGATGAGGCCGGCGACATGCGCCATATCGGCCATCAGAAGGGCGCCGATTTTTTGACCAATTTTGGCAATGCGGGCAAAATCAGGAATCTTCATAAAGGCAGAGTAGCCGATGAGGATAATCTTTGGATGCTCAGCTTCGGCGAGACGTTCGATTTCGTCGTAATCGAGGTCGCCTTCTGGAGTGACACCGTAATTAATAAATTGATAAATTTTGGCTGAACGAGTGACTGGACAACCGTGAGTAAGATGACCACCGTGACCGAGATTCATGGCCAGAATTTTGTCACCAGGCTGACACCAGGCAAAATAAACTGCTTCATTAGCATTGGCACCAGAGTGGGGCTGGACGTTAGCGTGGTCGGCATGAAAAAGTTTCATCGCGCGGGCAATGGCGAGGCGTTCGATCTTATCGATATTGGTTTGGCCGCCATAGTAACGATAATTTGGGAGGTCCGCGACGATGTTTGATTCATCGGCCGGGTCGTAATCCTCTAAATCTTGGAAAGATGGGTAGCCTTCGGAATATTTATTGGTGAGGACGGTGCCCATAGCTTTTAAGACGTCGGCGGAAACATAGTTTTCGCTCGGAATGAGTTCGAGGCCTTTTTGTTGGCGGGTTTTTTCTTGATCAATCAGTGAAAAGATGATATCTGGCATAATTTCTCCATGTTAAATTAGATGTGCGTTAAATAAGTCACGTTAATAAACTGAAAAAATTAGTACATAGATATCAATTCCCTTTAATTCTGCTATTTATTATACCTTAAAATTGACAAAAAAGTTAGAGGTTTGATATAATTAATCTATCGCAAGATGTTTGGGGCATTAGCTCAGTTGGCTAGAGCGCTTCAATGGCATTGAAGAGGTCATGAGTTCGAGTCTCATATGCTCCACCAAATATTTCGTATGAAGGCAACCGTGAGGTTGTTTTTTTGTTTATTAAGGATAGTTATAGTGTGCTATATTTTGTTAAATCTTATTTAACACTTTGTTAAATCTTGATTTATGTTTTTAGATTGATTAACAGATATAAATTGTTGTAATTTGTTAAATCCTATTGCATACATTTGTTAAATGTTAAGTAAAGTGTTTGAGCTTTTTATCACAAATGGTAGAAGATGGGTTATTGCTTCATCTATCAAAAATGCCGGCATTTGCGGTCGGTCGAAACCTTAGGCTAGTCCGGCGTGATGACACTTTAATTATAACTCAAGGTGGTAAAAAATTCAGGATTTTATTTGCTTATTTATATACTTATATGCTATAATGTAACTACTGGGCTGGTCATTAGACCTGGGTCCACCTGACGACGGGGCGAGCCCCCGTTTTTTTGATAAAAAAATATTTTAAAGTTTAATTTTAAAAATGAAAACTATAAAATAAGCATTTGCGTTTTGCAGTAAAATATATTTAGACTATTTACGGAAGTCTATTACCATATTATAATAATAGATATGGAAGAGATTAACTTGAGAGACTTGTTAATTTACTTTAGGAAGCACCTGCTGTTATTTTTTGCGATGGTGATTCTTTCTGTTTCGGCCGGCACTGCCTATACGATTTTGGTACAAAAACCAGAATATAAATCGCGGGCGACGATTATTTTGAGCTCGGATAAATCGAAGACTACGGTGCAGAGCGAAATTACGGCGAATAAAAATTTGATTGATACCTATACTGAGGTAGTGAAATCGCACCGGGTGCTGGACCGCGTGATTAGTGAGAACAATTTGGTGGAATCTTTTGAGGCTTTAAGTGCGAAGATTAATGTTTCATCTTTGAAAAATACGGAGATTATTAGTATTTCGGTGGTGGATAAGAATGCTTATCGAAGTTATGAGTTAGCGAACTGGGTGGCGGATGTTTTCAAGGAAGAAATTTCGCAGATTTATAACGATACGAGTGTGAATATTCTCGATCATGCGGTGGAGCCGAAGAGTCCATACAATGTTGATGTGGTAAAACAAGAAATTATTTATATGGTGGCTGGCATGGTACTCGGCGGCGGGATTATTTTGGTGCTGTTTTACTTCGATCGGACGATTAAGACCACGGAGCAGATTGAGGAAAATTTCAAGTTGCCAATTTTTGGTAAGGTGCACAAATTAGAAACAGAAAAGCAGAAGAAAAAACGTAAGAAGCTGGAAGCGAAGTTAGCTAAGCTTGAGACGAAGCGTTTGAAGAAAGAAGCAAAAGAACAACAAAAACTTGAGAAGCAGAAGCAAAAGGAAGCAGAAAAAGAAGCTGAGCTAAAAGCGAAAGCAGAGCAAGAGGCAGCCGAAAAAGCCGCAGAAGAAGCGGCGAAGAAAGCCGCAGAAGAGGCTGAAAAAGCTAAGGGTACGCCGGAGAGACCTTTTGTGGAGATTAAGGCGGTAGGACGCAAGATTATTGCGGAAGAAAAAGCGATTCAGGAGAAAATTGCGCTAGAGCAAGAGAAGATTGCGGCGGAAAAAGAAGCGGAAATCGCCAACGTGGAAGAGGTGGAGAAGGTGGAAGTGAATGAGGATTCAGAGTTGGTCTTACGTGATAATCCGAAGATGTCGGTGGCGGAAGATTTTCGTACCATTCGTACTAGCTTATACTTCTCATTAAATAATCAGAATTCGAATACAGTACTGTTTTGTAGCTCAGGAGCGCACGAAGGTAAAAGTTTTATTGTTGCAAACTTAGCGGTGGCTTTTGCGAAAACTAATAAGAAAGTACTTTTGATTGACTGTGATATGCGCCTGGGTCGCCAACACGAAATTTTCGAATTGAGTAATCAATTTGGCTTGTCGAATATTTTGGCGGAGGGGGATTTGAAAAAGTTACGTCAATACGCTTTGAAGACTAATGTGAAAAATCTGGAGGTGATTACGCGTGGTGTGGTGCCACCAAATCCAAGTGAGCTTCTGGAATCGAAGAAGATGGGAATGCTGCTCTCTGAAGTAAAGAAACATTATGATTATGTGCTAATCGATGGTACGCCGATTGAAGGAATTTCGGATTCTCTGATTTTGGCGAAGCGGGCAGATCGGGTGATTCTGGTTTGTGCAGCGAATGAAACTACGATTGAGGATTTGCAAAACTCGAAGCGGGCTCTAGAAGCGATTGAAATTAATATGCCTGGGGTGATTTTGAATCAGGTGATATATAAGCGCCGTGGTGGGAAGAATAACTATTATAACTACTATAACAATTAGATTTTAGAGTGCTCTTTAATTTTGGTAATAAGCTTGATAATTAAGTATGCGATGAGCGTGCCGAAGCTGGCGCCGAGGGTATCGATCAAGACGTCGCGAAACTGAGCGGAGCGGCCGGGGACGAAAATTTGATGAATCTCGTCGGTACAGGCGTAGAGGAAGCTGAGGAGGATGCTCATGAAGAGTGAATATTTGATGAGATCTAGAGTAATTTTCTTCGCGACGGTTTTCGTAGTCTGAGGTTTAGAAATTTTTACGAGCGTAGTATTTGATTTTAACCAGCTTCTTAGATTAAGGAAGAAGAGGCCGCCTAAAATCGCATATTCGGTGAAGTGGGCGGTTTTTCGTACCAGAAAAATTAGAGTGCTGAGACTGATTAGGTTATTCTCTAGACCGTGACGCACGTGCGGAAAATTTTGGGCGATAAAATCAACGAAAAGATTGCTTTGTGCGTCGGAAGAATTGTGCCCGAAGGAGGACATGATGAAAATGAAGCATATCTGAAAAATAAGCAGTGTGGGCAGAATGAGGCGACGAATTTTAATAGTCATTAAACTATTCTATCATTTTGTGAGATATTCTTGGCACTGAAATTAGATTACTGCGTGAGGTATTCTTGAAACTGGAATTAGATTACTGCGTAAGATATTCTTGGAGCTTGGCTTTGGCTTTATTGACAGTGTCTTGGTATGGATGCCAAACGAAATGCTTTGGTTCTGGGTAAGTATAGGTGGAGGTGATATCGGCCTTACCGTCGACGTCAATGGATTCGATTTGCCAGTTGGAGAAATTCGTCAGTTGTTTCTGGACGAGATATTTGAGGTCGTCAGGCGTAAAATTGGTCTGAATATTTTTAGCGATGGAATTGAAAATTTGATCTAACTTGGTCAGGTTAGTTTTGTCCTGTTGAAGTTTCTGGAGAAGAGCGGTGATAATTTTTTCTTGATTGCGACCACGCTCGCGATCCCCACCGGCCCAACTAATCGAGACGCGCTCCCTGGCAAAATCCAAGGCTTCATCACCATTGAGGTGATAATTTCCTGGTTCGTAGTGACGGTGGCCATGATAAGTGTTCACGACGTAAGGTATATGGATATCGACACCGCCAAGTTGATCGATAATAGCGGAGGTGGCGTCGAAATTAATACGGGCATAGTAATTGAATTTAATGCCGTAAAAATTCTCGAGAGTATGAATAGATTCGTTGACGCCATAAAGACCGGCGTGTGTGAGTTTGTCGAGTTTGCCATTCATGGCGAGAGGGACATAAAAATCACGGGGAGTATTAAGGATGAGAATTTTGTGCTTGGCGGGATTCACTACCATAATGAGATTAACGTCGGAGCGGGCGGCAAAAGGC
>CAUQEK010000029.1:0-10964 GCA_963517385.1 uncultured Candidatus Saccharibacteria bacterium
GTGTGCATTGTGGAATAACCTGTTTCTCTTTTTTTGATTTATTATAATGCTCCCTTAATTCAATACCACATTTCTTTTTAATCTGAGCAATATAAAGTGTCGAAACCTTTAAATTGAATTTTTCTAATATATATTCTTTGATTTGTGCATAAGTAGCCTTGCTTTCAACACTTGTCAAATCAAGCTCATCCAGCTTAATTTCAACATCTATATGCTTATCGACATCGAGTTTGGACAATAGCGCTACCGTCTCCACATGCGGTGTGTGTGGGAAGAAATTATACCCAGTAACGTCTGTAATTTGATAATTCTGAATAAGGTTCTCGAGGTCGCGTACTTGGGTGATAGGGTTGCAGGACAAATAAACAAGTTTTTCGGGAAGTTTTTGATTAATCGTGTCAATAAGTTTAGAGTCGCAGCCAGAGCGTGGTGGATCAACGATGACGGTTGAGTCATGAGTAATGTGATCGTAGATAGTCTCAGACTTGGCAAGGATACCAGTAATATTTAAATTGCCAGTGCTAGATTTTACGGCTTCAATATTATTTAATAATTCGCCATGAGCAAATTTATCAACTTCAACAAGGGTGAGATTTTTATCTCCAGCAACAGTTAATCCGATGGTGCCAACGCCGGAGTAAAGGTCAACGACTTTGTTTTGGTCTTTGATAAAATCTTTAATTTTTCGTAAAACTTTTTCGTATTCTGGAAGATTGATCTGGAAAAAACCGTTCGGAGAGTAGGAAAATTCATAGCCTAAGATTTTGTCAGTAAGATTTTTGAAGGTGGGATGCGGTTGGTAATTCTCATAGAGTCCACCGCTTACTTCGCCCTGACGATTACAACGAAGAAGGAGTGATTGATATTTTCTAGAATCCTCTTGCTTAGTATTTAGCTCCTCGATAATCTCCATGGTACGTTGATAAATGGCTGGATTTTCAAGCGAAGAAGTAAGGATAGGAATTTTGCGATGTGATCCACGACGATGAATGGCTGGATGAATTTTGGCGGTCTCATGATCGTAATAGAGAGAGTACTCCATTTTATTGCGATAGAAATATTCATTATCGCTGGCTTCGAATGCAATTTCTGGTGTTTCAAGTTTAGAGAAAAGTTCCTCGATAATATGTTTTTTGACGGAATTCTCGTAGTTGATATCCAGAATTTGCCATGGCGAATTGGAGAGATAGTGCTCGTCACGTGGTAATACGCGATGTGGGTTAGGGTTTTTAATTTTTAGAGCTACAGCTTCGGTGAGATGGGATTTTTGTTTTAAAATTTGATACTCGGTGACTTTTTCTCCCGGCAGAGCGTTCCATAGGAAGATTTTTTTGCCATCTGAATTGGTCGCAATTCCCGGTCCGGTCGTAGCGAAGTTAATAACTTCCAGTGGGGTCTCTGGGGTGATAATTGGGTTTTTCTGCTTCATCTTAATATCTAGCATAAAGTAAATATAAAATTTCGCAAGTTTTTAAATTCTAAAATCAATGAAAACTGAGAACTTTATATCTATAATTTGAATTTTGAGAATTTTTCTGATAACTTGCTTATGCTTTGAAAATTAGATTTTAATAACTTGCTTATGCTTAAGATTTTTTAATCTGAAAAATGTTGTTTTATTTAAAAATTACTTGCCAAAATGCAAAAGTTTTTCTATGTTGAGCTTGGAGGTTGTAAATGAAAATACGTATAGAAAATTTATTTATGATGAGTCTGATTTTAATTGCGTCTGGACGAGTTTTCTGTCGATCTCCAGATTTATTTGGAATGAGTGATAATAGTAAGGCGAGTTTTGTAAGAATGAAGGTCGAAAAACCGTCAAATGAACAGGGTTTTATCAAATTATTAAAAGATAAGCTCTTAAAATATTCTGAGCACGATGAGCTGGCGCTTGGTATTAGTTATTTGACTGGTAATAAAGATGAGTTAACCGCATTGCAGAAAGAAAATATGAAAAATGTAGGCGTAATGCATCTGATTGCGGTTTCTGGAACTCACCTTGCAATAATTGCTGGAGTCTTAAGTCTATTTTTTAATCATTTCTCAATCATTAGTAAAACTTATTTTGTACTAATATTTTGCTTCATCTACGCAATGATGATTGGTGTTGGCCCGTCAATTTTGCGTGCATTAGTCGGATTGGTTTTGATGATGACGATTAAATACTTTGGCCGAAATGTTTCGGTTTATCGAGTTATGGCGATCATAGTAAGTGCTTGCTTAATAATTCGACCAGAATTTGTAAAGCAAATTGGTTTCTGGCTTTCGGTGCTAGCTTATTTTGCCATAGTAAAAATAGTACCATTGATTACGAGATACTTTTACGGGACAAAAGAAGAGTTAAAGGATCTTTATCGAAGACCAGGGTTCTTGGCAAAATCTTTAATTTCGTCAATTGTAATTTCCGTAGTGACTTTGCCGATTGGTTTATATTGCTTTGGAAAATTTACGTGGCTCTCGATTTTAGCGAATATTGTATTATTGCCAAGTTTGCCTATTGTAATGGGGTCAGTAGGATTGATTTCGGTATTCGGTGATTTGGTAATATTTGGGATTAGTTTAGAGAAAATACTAATTTGGCCATTAAAAATCCATACATTTGTGATAAATACTTTAGCGGAGCAAGAGTCTTTTATTCTAGAATTGCCTAAGAAAAAATGGTGGTACTTTTTAATTTGGCTGATAGTTTTTGGATTAATTCGATTTGCTGAGAAGAATATCGAGGTAGGCTACAATGATGGCAAAAAGCAGGAGCGAAGGACGCACGATGGCGACGAAGTTCAAAAGCTGGATGCTTATATCATCAAATGGTACAAGGAGATTGATCTTGGCGGCGCAAATGGAGACCAGGAGAACGGCATAAATCAGGCTCTCGAGAAAACGTAGGATGCCGAAAAGACTGTCTTTATTGGATTTAAAATAAAGGATTAGTGGGAAAAGAAAAACCAGAGAGATGTAGATGGCGCTGGAGAGAGTGTTTTCTGGGACGCCGTTTAGGAATTTAGTAAATAATTCGGTTAGATCGTTACCGAAAGTGCTATAAATGGTATTACCGGCGATAGTGGCAAGTAGAGCAATGCCAATATGCCGTCTAAGCATAGAGAATAGAATAAAGAACAAGACGATTAAAAGTAAAATAATCATAAGTTAATTATACTATATGATAGCTCGTTCTGGGCTGAAAGAGATATAAAAATCTGACACCTAGAGGTGCCAGATCGTGATAGGGATTTTAGTTTAGATGCCAACTTTATCTTTAAGAGTGCGACCTTTTGCATTGTGTTCAATATATTTGATGATTGGTAGAGCGACGTTACGGTTGGTGGCTTTTTCAATACCAAAACCTGGCGAAGCATTAACTTCGAGAATTAATGGACCACGAGCGGAGCGCATAAGGTCGACACCGGCAACATGTAGTCCCATGACTTTGGCGGCTTTAATGGCAAGTTTTTCCTCTTCTGGTGTAAGTTTGACGGCAGTACCGATACCACCTTTATGAAGGTTGGAGCGAAAATCATCGTCAAGAGATTGGCGTTTCATTGAGGCAACAACTTTTGAACCGACCACAAAAGCACGAATATCGGTGCCGGCTGACTCCTTGATATACTCTTGAATAAGAATATTAGTACCATCTTCGTTATAGAGGTAGAAAGCCTGCAAAGCAGAGCGGGCAGCTTTCTTGGTCTCGGCTAGAACGACGCCATTGCCGTGGGTGCCGGTCGCAAGTTTAATGATAGCTGGAAGACCGATTTGTTCAAGAAGGTCATCAATGTCTGCGGTGTTGCGTGAGACTAAGGTTTTTGGTGAAGCAATGCCAGCTTTGGCGAAAATTTGAGCAGAGCGAAGCTTGTCGCGGACACGAGTGATTGAGATCGAACTAGAAAGTGTCCAAGTGTTGCTCATTTCAAATTGGCGAACTACGGCGCAGCCGTAACGGGTGAGACCATTGGCGATACGAGGTAAAATTGCGTCGTAGTGAGGAAGTGCTTCTCCGTTATAGTAAACTACGGGATTATTTTCGGAGAGTGAAAGATAACAATTTTTGTACTTAATAATGTCAACCTCATGGCCACGCTTGATAGCTTCTTCGTAGAGACGAGTGGTGGAGTAATTCTTTGGTCCGTTAGAGAGAATGGCGATTTTCATTTTAGTCTTCCTTGCTGATTAGTTGATTAAGATTTTCTTTAGTTTGATTGATGTAGGATTTTGAAACGTCAACTAGGTACCGTCCTTTTAAGGCATGCTTACCAAGTAATATTGGGTAGCGGTTTTTATGACGACTGCTAAGGGTAAACGAAGTTTCAAACTCGGACCCGTTGATGCTAATCTTTAGGTTGGTTTTGTAACGTTTTTGACCGTGCCCATTAGAGCTAACAATGGTAATATTGCGATATTTTCCTTTGGGGATAACGATAGTTTTTGAAGTTTTAGACTTTTTAATCTTTTCAGTGACTTTAGTGGGTGTGTAGTCTGGATGAGCATAATCGCGCTTTAATTCCCTTGGAGAAGTTTTATGTTGATAAAAACTAGGAAGGCTTATTACTAAATCACCATTTTCGTTGACTTTAGCACTGTTGATATGGAGAGAACTACTGTCGGCTCCGGAGTCGATTTTGGCGGGAATATCTAGAAAATTATGGCCGTCTGCAAAGATTGAAACTAGGCAGAATTCACCGATAAGTTTAATATTAGATTGTTTCATATAGATTATTCCCACTTAATAATTATCGCTGTATTATAACATGAAAATAGCATTTTGAAAAGTGCTAAACCATAGATAACTGATTCTTAGTGAGCGTCGGATGTAGGTTGAGCGGTACTGGTTACTTAATGGGCGATTTTAATCCAACAAAATCATCGGATAGATTATCGGCGGAAAATGGATCTTTAAGATTTTTGGTATCTTCGAGAGTCTTTTTGAAATTTTCGCGGAATTCTTCAAGAGTTTTTGAGTCGAGATTGCCGGATTCTGGGAAAGAATAAGTTTTTTCAGGTTGGTCATCATGTTTGACTTCGTGTTTCTCTGGTAAAAAACCTGGGCGGGAGCGATCTAGATAAATGTCGCCACTATTGTGATAGATAACTAAAGAGATGGTGGTGGTAAGAATGGTGATGATGGTTGCGATTAAGCCTAAGCGCATAAGATTGCGACCACCGGAGGACATTTTTGACATAATTATCGTCCCTCCACTTGGTTGGCTGGATTAGTAATGCTTGAAGCTTTGGTAGCGTCGGTTTTTTCTGGAGTAAAACGAATGTTTTCGCCATCAATTTCGATTTTGTTAATTTCGTTCAAATATTTCTCGGCGGTACTAGTAAGTTCGTTAACTTTTTGATTGAGTTCCTTACGTGATTCCCTAGTAATAATTAGCTGATTATAGAAATCATCGGGATTTTTTTGACAGTCAATAGAGAGGAGATTTTCGAATTGTTGACTATAGGCAATATAGAGCGAATTAAAATCGTTTTTTTGCAAAACGAAATTACTTTGCAGGTCGGAAAGATCGCCGAGATTTTGGTTATTTTTGACAAGGCGAAGATTGAAGGGGGTGATGTAAGAATTGAGGATTGTCTGATAATTTGCACCGAGTAGAGAGCGGATTTTAGCGTCACTAACCTGGAGCTTTTTGAGACCAGATTTAATTGAACTACAGCTCATAGAAATTTCACCGCGTTGGTCGTCGGTAAGTTTAGCCTTGGGCGCGTCAGCTGAGACGTGAATAGAGTTGAAAAGAATAAAAACTAAAAGAAAAGCTACAAGAACGAGAAAAAGATGAGTTGCTTTGGATTCTTTAAGCTTAAGATTTTTGATTTCTTTCATCTGTAAATAATTATAGCATTAAAGTGAATATACTCGTGCTTAATTTTAGTGCAAAACACGAGTGATTTCACTTAGGATTTAAAAAACTAATCTTAATGTGAAAAATTATTTTAAGATTAGTTCCAGAAACCGCGTTTTTTGGCAGTCTTGAATTCTTCTAGTAGTTCTTTTTGCTTTTTAGATAAACCAGTTGGGGTATCGACTACAATGTTGATGATATGTGGGCCACGTTCACCATTATTCATTGGTACGCCATGTTTAGATAACTTAAATGGAGTGCCAGACTGAGTGCCAGCTGGGATTTTCATAGTGACTTTGCCGTCGATAGTTTCGACTTCTACTTCGGTGCCAAGAGCGGCGTCGACCATTGAGATATGTTGTTCAGAGAGAAGAATATATCCCTCACGATTAATGGTTTTGTGTGGTTGAACGCGAATTTGTACTAAGAGGTCACCGTTTTCACCACCTTTTTCAGGAGCAGGACCACCACGTCCACGGAGACGAATGGCTTGACCATCGTCGATACCGGCAGGAACTTTCAGGGTAATCTCGTTGCCTTCGACGGAAATCTTTTTGGTAGTACCAAAAATAGCGTCTTTAAAATCAATTACTAGAGTAGTGCGATAATCAGAACCACGATTCCTGCGAGCACGTCCACCACCAAAACCGAAGAGATTGCTTAGAATATCGTCAAAGCCGTCGGCTCCACCGAAATTGAAATTAAATTCTTGGCCACCATAAGAATAGCCACCGAAAGGATTGCCGCTAGGACCACCAGTGCTACCATTCCCTACTCCAGCATGGCCGAATTGGTCGTAGCGCGCACGTTTTTGCTTATCAGAAAGCACCTCATTGGCCTCGGAAGCTTCTTTAAATTTAGCTTCCGCCTCCTTATCTCCTGGATTTCGATCTGGGTGATATTTGAGAGCGAGCTTGCGATAAGCTTTCTTAATTTCATCATCAGAAGCGTTTTTACTAACGCCCAAAACTTCATAATAATCACGTTTTGACATAGCAATATTATATATATTTAGCACTCAAAATGCAAGAGTGCCAGCTACATTTTTTGAATTTTAATTACTATGAGGGTGCTGGCGTCTTTTGGATTTTAATTACAGAAAAATAAAAGAGGTGAGACTTGCGGTTTTATCCCTGGTTTTATGATAGACTAAGATAAAGGAGAAGAAAAAGAATATGGAATCGGAAAGACTGATTTTAATTACCAATCCGGGCAGTAGCTCTCGTAAATACGCGCTCTATAAAGGCATGAAAGAACTTTGCTCTTTACATTTCGAATTTGAAGGTAAAAAAATTGTCTACACTTTGAAATCTGGTGATCAGAAGAAGAAAGTAGCAACAGATTTTAAGTCACTCTCAGAGGTGGCGGGAAATCTGGAAAAAATCTTAATTGAGGAAGAATTTTTAGGTGGCGTTTCGAAGCTAAGTGCGATTTTAGCACGTGTAGTAGCTCCGGGCGCCTATTTTTCTAATGACCACATTGTTGATAAAGAATGTTTTAAAGAACTAGAAATTGCGAGGACTCGCGCACCGCTTCACGTACCAGTGGTAATGGATGAGATTATTGAACTAAAGAAACGTTTTGATTCGGTACCGGTGATTGAAATTTCGGATTCGAACTTCCATAATTCAAGACCAGAACTAGCCAAGGCTTACTGTATCGATCAAAAATTGGCTGAGAAGTTTGATATTAAAAAGTGGGGATTCCATGGTTTGTCGGTTGGTTCGGTAGTACGTTATATGAAGCAAAGCGAAATTTTGCCAGAGAAAGTAGTGGTTTGCCATATTGGTTCGGGAGCTTCGATTACTGCAGTTTATAAGGGTAAATCTCACGATACGACGATGGGTTATACGCCGCTTGAGGGGGTAATGATGGCGACGCGCACAGGTTCAATGGATGTGGCGGCGGCACTGGCAATGAAGCGCGCATTGAAGATTGAAGATGATGTCGAACTTGAGCGCTACTTGAATAAGCAGTGTGGTTTGCTTGGCGTATCTGGGGTCTCTGATGATCTTCGTACGGTAATTCAATTGCGTGATAAAGGTGATAAGATGGGATCGTTTGCTTATTCCCTCTATATTTATCGCTTGCAGGCTTGTATCAGTCAGATGATTGCTTCGATGGGTGGCGTCGATGCTTTGGTCTTTACTGCAACGATTGGTGAGCGCTCGGATGACGTACGCAGACAGGTAATTCAAAAGATGAATTATCTTGGTTTTGAGCTTGACGCCGAGAAGAATACTGGTGAAATGCCAGAACGCCATACTTTGATTTCGAAAGATGAGTCTAAGCCGGTTTATGTAGTGCGCACTGATGAAACGAGTGAGATGATTGAACGGGCAAATCTGATTTTGGCAGAATAAAGACGTGAAATGAAAAAATATAGTGCGATGAGCACTATATTTTTTAGGTTAATTAGTTTTTTTGGCTTATGAATTTTCTTCAGAATTAAAGTCATGATCGTCAAGTCCGTCAAGTAGCTTAAGACTCTCGCTGCTTGGTAATGATTCGACATTTTTTAACTTACGCTCGATGACACGAGAGGTAGTAGCGGCAGCATCGATTTTATTGGCGGATTCTTGAAGTTTCTTCTTGGTGGCTTCGAGCAGGTCGCCAAATTTACCAAACTGACTTTTTACGGCACCTAGAATTTGCCAAACTTCACTACTGCGTTTTTCAATGGCGAGAGTACGGAAGCCCATGAGAAGGCCAGAAAGAATAACTGGTAGGGTACTCGGCGAGGCAATGGTGATATGGAATTTTTGACGGATTTCATCATCAAGGCCAGGGATGCGAAGAATTTCAGCGTAGAGTGATTCGGTTGGCAAGAACATCATGGCGAATTCTGTAGTATGCGGTGGGTCGATGTATTTGGTAGAAATTTTCTTGGCCTGCTCTTTGACATCGATAGCAAGCGCTTTTTGGAATTTTTGAATTTCCGTTTTATCCCCCTGTTCATAGGCGGCGATTAGACGTTGGTAATTTTCCACGGGGAATTTACTGTCGATTGGTAAGAAAACTTGAGCAGATTCATCTTTGCCGGGCATCTTGACGGCAAATTCGACACGATCACTGGAGCCTTTTTTGGTGGCGATATTTTCACAATACTGGTCTGAACTTAAAGTGTCGCTAATGATGTTACCAAGTTGAACTTCGCCATAAATACCGCGGGTCTTGACGCCTTCCATAACTTTTTTCAGATCACCGACACCATTGGCGAGAGTTTTCATTTCGCCGAGACCCTGGTAGACCTGGGTAAGCTGGGTAGAGATGGTCTTAAAGCTTTCATTGAAGCGTTTTTCGACTGAAGCCTGGAGTTTTTCGTCGACAGTTTGACGCATCTCTTCGAGTTTCTTGGTATTATGATCTTGAAGTTCACGGACACGAGTATCGAGAGTCTTCTGAACTAAACCAAAATTATCGGAGATTTCTTTACGATTTTCGCGAAAATTAGTGCCAATATCTTTAGTGACGCGGTCGACATTGGTTTCGATACGAATCATGCGTTCGTTCATGTTGGCAAAAGTCTGCGTAGTTTGATCCTGAAGAGTGGCAATGCGATTTTTGAGTTCTGGAAGATCAGTATTTTTCTGATTGGTTTTCGAAAAAACGATAAACAAAATGATTAGGTTGACGATCGAAACGATGAGTAAAATAAGTGTGGTAATATCCATGAAATCCTCTTATGCTAATAGACAAATTATAACACAAAAAAACAGAGAGGAAAAATGACTATAATGAAAATTAGAGATTCGCGCAGAACTTAATGCGATGTTTAAGTGAATTAGAGATTGGTGCGACTATTTTATGCGGCGTCTAAATAAATTAGAGATTGGTGCGGTTATTTAGGGCAGCACTCAAAGTGATTTGATCAGCAAAAGATAAATCGACGCCGAGTGGAAGGCCGCGGGCTAGGCGGGTGATAGTAAGTTTGGGATATTTTTCAGAAAGCATTTTCTGTAAAAGCAGAGCCGTACTCTCCCCTTCGACGCTCGGATTAGTGGCGATAATAATTTCTTTGACTGCGTCGTTTTCGACGCGAGAAATCAGCTCTTTGATATGCAGGACTTCTGGTGTGATGCCGTCAATCGGCGAAATCGCACCACCGAGGACGTGATAGGTGCCACGATATTCTTTGGTTTGTTCAAAGGCGTAAATATCAAGTGGTTCCTCAACCACAAGGATGGTAGTTTTATCACGATCCGGAGCGTCATAAAGTGGCGAAACATCCTCGTCGGCATTAATTAAGGAAAAAGTTATCGGACAGGTTTTGACTTGTTCGTGTAAATTTTCTAGAGCATGGACTAGTTGCTGAGAGATTTTACGATCACTACGAAAAAGATAGGTCGCGTAACGCTCGGCGGTTTTATTCCCTACGCCCGGCAGTTTGCCCAGCGCGTCGATAGTATCAGTGAGGGCTCTAGGGAGCATTAAGCGCCAAGTCCTAGGTTGCCAAGTTGGCCCATCAAAGGCTTCATTTTGTCGGCAGCAATTTCTTGGGCTTTGGCATAGCCATCGCGGAAACAGTTTTCAATCCAGCGTTCAAGTTCGGCGATGTCTTCAAGGTCGACACGTTCTGGGTCAATGGTGACTTTTTTCACTTTTAATTCACCAGTAATCTGGACTACGACAGCGCCGTCGCCAGCTTCTACTTCTACGATTTCATTTTTGAGATCTTTTTGTGCTTTACGAAGTTCATTAAGCATTTTCATCTGGTCAAAGGTAGCACCCATAATTTCTCCTATTATTCTCTATTCTTAATTAATATTTATTATAACATCTCTTACTTAGATTTATAAAGATAGAGACGGTCTGCATTTTGAGATTTTTCGTTGGTCACGATATGTTCGAGTTCATAATTTTCGGTATCGGTAATTTTCTCGAAACTAATAATACTATGCTTCTCAGTATTCTCACTAAGATCTGAGATGTATTGATATTTCGGAGTTTTGTTAAAGATGGTGTATGAGTTAGCTAAATGGACATAAAAATTACGATTTTCTTGATTATCTGGTAGATAGAGTAAATGATTTTTGTAATAACGATCGAGTAGTTTTATGTCGTTAGTGAATTGGTTAGCAACCGGTGCGCTATAGCGATAGCCGTAAATAAAATGATTGAGGT
>CAUQEK010000030.1:0-10787 GCA_963517385.1 uncultured Candidatus Saccharibacteria bacterium
TACCAGTATTTAGTGGGGTGAGATCGAGATTGGTAATATTTTTCGCGTCGAAAAACATTCCGGACATATCTGTAACATTCTCAGTCTGAAAACCAGATAAATCTAAGCTGGTAACTGCAATATTCCTAAACATACTTTGCATGCTAGTTGTACCTAGAGTATCAAAACCAGAGAGGTCGATGTCAGCTAGATTAACCAGATCTAGAAACATCATAGAGCTATTACTATGAAGTTCAACCTTATCCGCCGCACTATAGTAATAAAAAGTTTCACTAGCTGGGTCGAACCAACCCAGTATTTCCGTATCCGAAGTACTATCATCTTCAAGATGTACCGGATTATCACCGGCGGTTGGTGGAGACATGCTTCGCGCAAAATGTTTAACTTGATTAAACCCACCAGCGGCGTCTTTCATAGCATTACGCCAATAGAGACCCGGCAGAGCCAAGGCGCGTGGTGGATAATCATTAGTAATGACGGTTACCATCAAGGTATTCGTGTATTCCCCACTAGAAAGATTCGGGGCTAGCTTAAGACCCATATCTACCTGATGCGTATCGGTATTAGTAACCGGCTTAGAGCTGTTCTGAACTAGCATTATTGGTGAAGAAGCTGGTGGAATCGGCATGAACTCGCCGTAATTCCCTAACCTAATGCCCCAAGTATTACTAGGAAAATTAGTCAAAGTGAGATTTTGGCTAATTGAATTAATACGGTCAGAATTAGTGACACTAGTCATAGCGGTTTCATTGGTCTGCGTACTAATCATCACCTTATAGCCTGTAGTATTATCCGTAGTAACCGTGAGATTCATCGGATGATCTTCGGTTTGAGTAAGAGAATTAATAATTTGATTACCATTAAAATGAGCATCCGCGTCAAAAGAAACCGCAAGACTAGGCACGCGCAAGGCACTAGTATCGGAAGTTAGAAAGAAGATACTAAAGAAAAATGCTACTAAGAGAGAGAGAGAGAGAGAGATTATTGATTATGTGATTTTTTAACATAACGTTTATCTATTTTACCACAAGTGTTATAATTAAGTAAAATAAACGAGATTTTTATGAATATTCCACATGGCCTGAAGAATGAGAATGAAATGCCGGAAACGCTTCTCGCGCTAGATATTGGTACTGAATATATCAAAGCGGTGATTGCCGAACGTCAAGAAGGTGATAAGTTAATTATTCGTGGTGTCGGCAAAGAACATCAGGCGATGGGCAATATGTACGCGGGGGCGATTGCGGATATTCCAGCAGTGATTACTGCCTGCGAAAAGGCTTTATCACGCGCAGAAAACATGGCTGGAGTAGTAGCCAGAACCTGTTCGGTAGGCATTGCTGGCGAATTAATTAAGGGCAATACGAAGACGGTGCGCTACCGTCGTAAAGATGGCAATAAGCCAATTTCTGATCAAGAAATGCAATTAATTATTAAACGCGTACAAGATAAGGCCGAAGAGCAGGCTCGTGAAGAAGTCGCACTAGAAACCGACAACCCAGACGTGGAAGTCCGCCTGATTAATTCGGCGATTGTTTCCCTTTCGATTGACGGGTACAAAGTAAGTAATCCGATTGGCTTTAAGGGCTCAGAATTGGTTTTGCAATTTTACACCGCGTTTGCACCATTAGTGCATATTTCGGCGATTGAAAAAGTCTGTGCCGAATTAAACCTTGATTTAGTGGCCGTGGCAGTAGAGCCTTTTGCGGTTTGTCGCGCCTGCCTTGGCAACAATCTCGATTCTAATCTCTCGGCCATCGTGATGGATATTGGTGGTGGTACGACCGATATTGCCGTAGTGGATAATGGTGGAGTGGAGGGGACTAAGATGTTCGGCATCGGTGGTCGCAGCTTCACGCATCAGGTAGCTAGTAGGGTGGGTCTCGATTTTGACACCGCGGAATTAGTGAAAATCCAATATAGTGGGCTACTTTCTAACGGCCTACATGCGCTGAAAACCTTGACGGTTTCTGATGCAGAACGTATGAACGAAGTGCAAAATATTTTGAATGTGCCGGATCGTATGAAAAAAGTGGAAAAAGCCATCGCGGATAATACCGAAGTTTGGGTTTCTGGCGTAGGGCTAGCCTTATCTGATTTTTCTTTGCTCGAGGCTTTACCAAATAAGATTCTTCTTTGTGGTGGTGGGGCTGGGCTTTCGACTTTGCAAGAAGCACTAGCCACTTCGGATTGGTATGAAGAATTACCTTTCGCTAGGCGCCCAGTGATTCATTTGCTGGATGATGTAGATATTCCAGATATTCAAAATGCTACAGAAATTGATTTGGATTATTCCTTTATTACGGCCTTTGGACTATTACGCGTCACAGTGGACACCTTGAATAGCGAAGAAGAAGATACTGGACTTCGCGCAAAATTAGCCAAGTTACTACAAAACTAGTGACCAGAATGTCGCATGCCTTTTATCGGACCGCTCAAGGGGAAGAGAACGCCGCATACCTCGTTCCGGAGACGCTCTAGGCCGCGAGTCCGCGTCCCAAGGGGCGAACGGCCAAGCTTATGCTCCGTCAGAGGTAAGCGGCATTCTCTTTTTTAAAACCTAAAAAGTCTAATTACGGTTTTCTAGTGAAGTAACCTGGGCGGCTATTAGTCGGGTCGTCGATGCGGAGCCAGGTTTTATCAGCGGTAGATGGATCAGAAAGGAAGGAGCCAGCGCCACCGCGAAGATTTTTTCTACCAGTAAATACATCAGCTGATTGATTAATGTTAGAAATATCAAAATCTTCAGATGTATAAATATTTTTTAGCTTATCGCCGTTTAAACATTCGAAGCTAATATTATCCCAGTCTAACAAGGCAAACATCTTAGTGACGTTGGTTAATTTATTAGTCCTAAAAGTACTTAAATCTAGTGAGTCTAGACTACAGGTACCTACAAACATCATCAGCATATCTTCTACCTTGTCAGTGACAAAATTAGGACCGAATTTTAGACTACTTAGAGACAATGTATAATTAAACATACTATTCATATCTGTAACATTTGATGTGTCGAAATTGGATAAATCTAGCGACTTAAGTTTTGGTGTATCGCTAAACATGCTGGCCATGGATGTTACTTTACTAGTATTGAACTTTGAACCGAATGTAATACTTTCTATCGATTTAGCATCCCTAAACATATTATTCATATCTTCAACCTTGGATGTGTCAAAATTAGATAGATCAATATTTTTAATCTTCTCCATTTTACTAAACATACTACTCATATCCGTGACGTTGCTAGTACTAAAATTAGACAGGTCAATTGTTTTCAGGGTTTTATCCCAATAAAACATCTTACCCATGTTTTCTACTTTTTCGGTACTAAAATGAGATAAATCAATATCCTCTAGATTTTCGAGCATAGAAAAAGCTTCTTTGCTATTCTTATTAAAGTAAACCTTATTAGATTCAGAGCAAAAATAAAGAGTATGATTATCAAAATCCATCCACATATAGACTGGATAATCCGATTCTGCCGAATCTATTCTAGTGTATGTAGAGATCTTTGATTGATCCAAACTAGGACACCATTTAATGTGGTGAATATTGGTATATTTTTCACCAATTGCATAGCCTACATATCTAAATGAAATCATTCCGATTTGACTATTTAGATACTCGCGAATAATCGCCTGTTGCTCATAGGGGTTCGAAACCACCGTGATGACTAGGGTGTTTTCATAGCTACCACTTTCAAGTGATGAGCTGAGCTTCATACCGAAACTTAGATTATTCGATTCACTGCCGTTAGTTTTGGTCGTGGTTTGTAAAAAAGTAGAGGGTGAGTTTAGCGATGGAATAGGATTATAGTTAGCTTCTGAGGCTACCTTATATCCCCAGGTGTTATTAGGTAGTGAATTTAAAGTCGCCGCCGACAAAATCGAATTAATTTTATCAGAAGCAGAGGGTGAAGAATTAGTAAGGGCGGTATCCTCAGAACTAGAACTAATGGTAGCGGTGTATCCGGTCCTATTAGTCGTATTAACGGTCAATCTTAGGGGTATTTCGGTAGTATGGTCTGTGGAATTAACTACCTGATTACCATTTACATGAAGACCCGTCTGGTCTATTGAAGCCGAGAGGGTTGGAGTAAATAAAGCAGAAGCATTTTGTGGGTTTAGATTAAGGAAGATTACTGAAAGACATATAGACAAAATTGCTGGAATAACATAATTCCATAAAAGAAGACCTTTTAATAGTGACTTTCGATCATTCATAAGTATTATTTTAGCATAAACAGAAAATAATAACTTATGGTTTTCTAGTGAAGTAGCCTGGGCGACCATGAATAGGATCGTCGATACGGAGCCAAGCATAACTTGCATTTCTCGGATCACTTTCAAAAGAACCCAAACCACCCCTCAATCTTGTTTGAAATTTAAATAAACCACTAGTTTCCGTAGCGCTAGATAAATCAAAATCATTTTTAACATAAATTCGCTCCAACTTGCCACCAATACTCCCATACGATTCATCAATAGCGAACATGCTTTGGAAGTTAGTTACATTACGGGTATCAAAATTAGAAATATCTAGCGTAGTAAGCTCTATCATCATCGAAAACATATTATTCATATCTGTTACTTTTTGAGTATTAAAATTAGAAATATCCAAAGACTCTATACTGTACATACTGGAGAACATAGCATTCATATCTGTTACGTTCGAAGTATCGAAAGAGGAAAGATCTAGATTTTGAATAGATTTTGCCGCCATAAACATACGGCCCATATCAGTTACATTTTTAGTATTAAAATTAGATAGATTCAATGATGCTAGCGCACTAGCGCCAGAAAACATTTCGGTCATACTAGTAACTTTTGACGTATCAAAATTGGATAAATCTAAAGATTGTAGCGTATGAGAATCTTTAAACATCCCCCGCATATCGGTAACGTTCCGCGTATCGAAGCTAGATAGATTGACTGTTTTAAGCTTATAGGTATTGTAAAACATATCTTTCATCACAGTAACATTTTGCGTATCGAAATTAGATAAATCTAGAGAAGTTAAATTATGTGTATTGGAAAACATATCATACATATTTTCGACAGCACTTGTATCAAATGTAGAGACATCAATATCTGTAACTTCTTCAATAGTCCAGAACATGCCACTACTATCTCTATTTAATAAGATTTTATTGGCTTCACTATAATAATATAAAGTATTATCCGCATTTTTATCTAGCCAAACAAAAGTATCCGCATCCGATTCAGGATCCGTCGTATCACTGACAGTCCGAGTAGCCTGATTTGACGGTGGAGGCGTAGAGCTTCTTCTGATATGCTTAATATTTCCAGCAGACGTTTGAAGATCTCTTATTATACTATTAAAAGTTCTTCCAGATACAAGTGCGGACCTAGTTGTATACGGGTTTGAAACAAAAGAAAGAATTAGCTTGTTCTGATAATTCCCTGACTCGAGATTATCAGCTAATTTCATGCCGATACTTAACTGATTTGATTCGTTCCCGTTTGTCTTCCCCGTAGTTTGAAGAATTTGTGCCGGTGTAGATAAGGCTGGAATCGGTGCGTAGTTCGTGGATGCACCAAACTTATAGCCCCAAGTGTTATTTGGCAAATTATTTAATGTCGAGTTCGTGCTTATGGAATCAATTTTCTCTCCCGTTGCAGAACTCGAGTTAGTTAGCGCCGTATTTTCGGTTTCAGAACTCAAAGTCGCAGTATATCCAGTGCGGTTATTCGTATTGACGGTGAAATTAAATGGAATTTCTGTGGTTTTATCTATAGAATTTATTACTTGATTTCCGTTCACTTGAAGATTTGCTTGATCTACGGAAGCAGATAAAGTCGGGACGAAGAGAGCTGAAGTGTTATTAGTAAGAATGAAATTCGAGAGAGAGATTAAGGCCAAAAATACAACAAGAAATTTTAATTCCCGTTTAAACCCCCCCCCCCCCCCCCGTGAGGTTTTGTGGTTGTGATTTTTGGCCTTGCATATAAATTTATTTTACCATAAGAATGATAGATTTTTGGTTAACTTATGGTTTTCGAGTGAAAAGACCCGGAACGCCTGAGCGATCAATTTTAAGCATATATATACCAGCAAGTGGCATATTCGAGCTTCTAGTACCGTTACCGCCAACTAGATTCTTCATTTGCCAAAAAATATCAATATTAGCCTGTGGATCGGTGGCATGGGAAGCTACAGCCGTGCTGATATCAAAATCAGCGGAAGCATAAATTCGCCTCATAACATTTTTACTAGGATCCTCTGTATAAAACATCGCGCGGAAGGCTTTAACTTTCGGAGTCTTAAAACTACTTAAATCCAACTCCTCCAGACTATCAGTACGTGCGAACATATTACTCATATTCTCGACATTTTCCGTGTTAAAACTAGATACATTGAGTGTTTTTAGTGAAATCACATAATAAAACATGGATCGCATATCAACAACATTTCTAGTGTCAAAACTAGATAAATCTAGAGATTTAAGTGTAGTGGTAGCAGCAAACATATCTCGCATAGTGGTAACCTTGCTAGTATTAAAATTACTGAGATTTAATGATTCAAGACTAGTCATCCAAGCAAACACACCCTCCATATTTTTAACATTTCGCGTATCAAAATGCGAGACATCAAGAGTTTTCACCTTATTAAGATTGTAAAACATATATTGCATGGTTTCGACATTACTAGTATTAAAATTAGTGATATCTAGCTCCTTAAGAGAGGTGAGATTATCGAACATAGCACTCATATTTTTTACGCGGCTAGTATCGAATCCAGAAACATTAAGTTTTTCTAGCGCAAAATTAAAGTAGAACATCGCATTCATGCTTTCAACTTCACTAGTATCAAAGCTCGATAGATCCACATCGGTCATACCAGTAAAATAGGCGAACATATTGGTGCAGTCTGGATTTAAATAAACTTTTTCACTTGCTGAATACCAGTAAACAGTTTTCGTGGCCGAGTCGTACCAAGCTTTGATTTCTGCTTCGGAGTTATCTGCCTCGAGATTAATGGCACTTATTGGAACGCTTGAGGCGTTTCTCTCGCGCTTAATATGAACTAGGTTGGGATAAGTCGGTAATTCCGGATGACCATTGACATGACTAGGGCTCGGATCGAAACGCGCTAGGCGGCCTTGAAAATCTAAGCCTTTTACCATGATAGCTTTTGACGTATATGGATTAGAGATAAAGGAAAAGACTAATGTATTTGAATAGGTACCCGACTCTAGATTCTGACTTAATTTCATACCAACACTTATGGTATTTGAATCAAGGCCATTAGTCTTATTGGTAGTCTGAAGAAGACTAATTGGCGCAGATAATGCCGGGATTGGGTTGTAGTTGACGGAATTATTTAGCTTATAGCCCCAAGTATTAGCTGTGAAGTCGGCAAGATTTAAATTTGAACTTATGGAAGAAATCTGATTCGTACTTGTAGGGTTAGAATTTACAAGGGATGTATTTTCGGAGCTGGAACTAATAGTGGTGGTGTAGCCAGTCCTGTTATTGGTTTCGACGTTGAGTCTAAGTGGTATTTCTTTGGTTTTATCAGTAGAATTTATCACTTGGTTACCGTTCACCTGTAGGTTAGCTTGATCCACGGAAGCCGAAAGCGTCGGGACGAAGAGAGCGGAAGTACTATTAGCGAGAATGAAGTTCGAGAAAGAAATTAAGGCCAAAAATAGTCCGAGAAGCTTCAATTCCCGTTTAAGCCACCCCCCCCGTGAGGGTTTACTATGTATGATTTTTGGCCTTGCATATATATTTATTTTAACATAAACAGGATGGGTTTTTGATGTCAAAAAAGAACGTCGTCTTGTCTTTTTATATGCTTAAAAAGAGAATGCCGCTTACCTCTGACGGAGCATAAGCTTGGCCGAGCGGCCTAGAGCGTCTCCGGAACGGGGTATGCGGCATTCTCTTCCATTGAACGATTCAGTAGAATACATACAGCATTCTTCTTTAAAAACAGAAAGCCACCTGTTTGGGTGGCTATTCTATATAATTTGGCACCTTGCTATCTTCCCGCTGTTGCAGTATTATCGCCGCTACTGGGCTTGACTTCTGTGTTCGGAATGTAAACAGGTATTTCCCCAGCGCTATGGGCACCAATGGCGCATTTTTAATGCGAATATTGATGTCCATAAGGTGTAAAAATTAAATGTGACTTGCGGTGCATCAAGCACCGATTACTAGCTAAGTCTATCAAACTATCCATCTCGTCTAGACAAGATAAATAGTTTGAACATAAAAAGGCGATGGCTCTATTAGTATGCTTCGACTCCATATCTTACGATACTTCCATCTTGCACCTATCAACCAGATCTTCTCTCTGGGAGCTCATAGGGAATTCTAATCTTGGAGTAGGCTTCGCGCTTAATATGCTTTCAGCGCTTATCCCTTCCGAACATAGCTACTCGGCAATGCAACAGGTGGTCACAACCGATACACTAGAGATTCGTCCGCCCCGGTCCTCTCGTACTAAGGGTAGATCTCCTCAAAATTCCTAACGATCATGCCGGATATAAACCGAACTGTCTCACGACGTTCTGAACCCAGCTCGCGTACCACTTTAACCGGCGAACAGCCGGACCCTTGGAAGGTGCTCCCCCTCCAGGATGTGATGAGCCGACATCGAGGTGCCAAACCGCGCCGTCTATGTGAACTATTGGGCGCGATCAGCCTGTTATCCCCAGGGTAACTTTTATCCGTGTGCGCTGTCTTTCCCACGTAAATTGAACCGAAGTTCTGTACAGCGGGTCATTTGCTCCCACTTTCGTGTCTGATTGGGTTGTGGCCCTCACAGTTAAGCTGGCTTTTGCGCATACACTATCACTACGATTTCCATCCGTAGTTAGCCAACCTTTGAACGCCTCCGCTACTCTTTAGGAGGCAACCGCCCCAGTTAAACTACCCGCCATGCACGGTCCTCTTGGCCGATAAGGTCAAAAGTGAGATTACTAAAACATTCAGGGTGGTATTTCACATTTCGACTCCACAAATACTAGCGTATCTGCCTCAAAGTCTTCCACCTATTCTACACAAAATGTCCCAATAATCAATGCAAAGTTGTAGTAAAGCTCCATGGGGTCTTCTCGTCCTGGCATGATCAGACGGCATCTTTACCGCCAATGCACGTTCACCGTGGCCTTCGCCGAGACAGTGCCCACATGATTACTCCATTCGTGCGGGTCGGAACTTACCAGACAAGGAATTTCGCTACCTTAGGACGATCATAGTTATCGCCGCCGTTCATCGGGGCTTCAGTTCGAACCGTAAAGCTCTCCCCTTAACCTTCCGACACCGGGCAGGAGTCAGCCCCTATACATCCGCTTTCGCGTTAGCAGAGACCTATGTTTTTGTTAAACAGTTCCGTGGGCTCTTTAGCTGCGACCCTCTCATCAAAATGACGATTGAGTTACTAGAAAAGATATCACAGGATATTTCCTGATGTGTTCTGTCTTGACGAAAAATTTGGTTAAATTATTAGGTAAATACTATTAACCTTATGTTTCCACCAAGTTTCTAGCAAATCCTCATCTTAATGAGAGGGCAGTCCTTATTCCGAAGTTACGGACGCTTTTTTGCCGAGTTCCTTAGCGAAGGTTCTCACGTAGGTCTTGGTCTACTCGACCCGAGCACCGGTGTTGGTTTGCGGTACGGTAGGCAGCAGCATAAGTGAACCAGCTTTTCTAGCCAGCGTTGTACCCAGAATCAATATTCCGAAGAATATCTTTCACTCAGTTTCAATTCCTTGAAACCTTGGACGGATAAACCATTGATCCGCTCTGGTCACTCACCGTGAACTGTTAACAACTACTACCTGTACAGGAATATTAACCTGTTGTCCATCGCCTACGCTGATGCGCCTCGGCTTAGGACCGACTAACCCAGGGACAATTACTGTAGCCCTGGAAACCTTGCTCTTACGACCGACAGGATTCTCACCTGTCTTAAGGTTACTGATTCCAGCATTCTCACTTGATAACGCTCCACCAGACTTTACAATCTGACTTCACTGCGATATCAACGCTCCTCTACCACTCCATAAAATATGAAGTCCATGTCTTCGGTTTAACACTTTAGCCCCGTTACATTTTCCACGCAAAATCTCTTGACTAGTGAGCTGTTACGCACTCTTTAAATGAATGGCTGCTTCTAAGCCAACATCCTAGCTGTTTAAGAAACTTCACTTTGTTTCCCACTTAGTGTTAATTGGGGACCTTAGACGATGATCTGGGCTGTTTCCCTTTTGAGCGACGAGCTTAGCCCCGCCGTTCTGACTGCTGTGGTTACACCACCAGTATTCGTAGTTTGATAAGGGTGGGTACCGTTGCCGGCCCCAAACCTTTTCAGAGCTCTACCCCTGATGATTACTAACACAACGCTAGCCCTAAAGCTATTTCGAGGAGAACCAGCTATCTCCGAGTTCGATTGGCATTTCACCGCTAACCACAAGTCATCCAAACACTTTACTGCGTATCCTGGTTCGGTCCTCCACTGCATGTTACTGCAGCTTCAACCTGCTCATGGTTAGGTCACCCGGTTTCGGGTCTAATACTGCCGACTTGTCGCCCTGTTAAGGCTCGCTTTCACTGTGGCTCCATCATTTGACTTAGCCTCGCCGACAACATTAACTCGCTGGATCGTTCTACAAAAAGCACGCCGTCACAGCCGAAGCTGCTCCGACACCTTGTAGGCACTAAGTTTCAGGATCTATTTCACTCCCCTCCCGGGGTTCTTTTCACCTTTCCCTCACGGTACTAGTTCGCTATCGATCAATCAATATATTTAGCC
>CAUQEK010000031.1:0-10440 GCA_963517385.1 uncultured Candidatus Saccharibacteria bacterium
GTCTAAGACCATTTCGCATACAGGACTCTCACCTTCTTTGGTGTGCCATTCAAACACTTCCGCTATGATCTAAGTTTTATAACATTATCCACTCATTTAACGATGTTGGTTTTTATACTGAAATATCGGATTTCCAATACCTCAGCATAAAAATTATCTTATTTCGCAACCCCTTTCATAACTCTGGCCGTTAAACCGTATGGTTATGTTAAGGTTTAGGCTGCTCCAATTTCGCTCGCCACTACTTTCGGAATCATTGTTTATTCTCTTTTCCTCAACCTACTAAGATGATTCAGTTCGGTTGGTTCCCGTCTAATTACCCTATGTGTTCAGGTAATTGCAATACGACATGACTCGTATTAGGTTGCCCCATTCGGAAATTCCTGGATCAAAGCTTGCTCTCAGCTCCCCAAGACTTATCGCAGAGTTCTACGTCCTTCGTCGGTATTGATTGTCAAGGCATCCACTATTAGTGCCCTTATTTACCTTTTTATGCATTGACTTAACTAGTAATCGAAGATTGATTACTAATTCACGTATATACTTCCGAAACCAAGAAGGGATTTCTTTCATATATACAAATGCAAGTCTTTATTTAATTTTCATCGTTGTCCAAATTGTTAATTCAACGTGCGATTTAAATAAATCCTATGTATTAAGAATTCTCGCAGTTTCCCTTTTTCGCAGTGGTCATTTCTGACTTGCTGAACTTAGTATTTATCTTATATCAAATTTTTAATTTATGCAAGTCTTTTTTCGGACTTTTTTGAAGATTTTTGAGTTTTTCTGGTTTTTCGCTGATTTTTAGTGGTTTTCTAAGTATTTTTCGAGTTTTTGATGCAGTTTTTCGGTATTTTTGGCTAGCATTACTAGGCGATTTTCAATTTCATATATACCAATCTTAATAATACGAAACAAAGCAGGGTCTTTTTCGAAACGTTTGGTAAATTTCTGGAATAAGGCAAAATCGGATTGATTACGAATAAAACGCGCCATAATCTTCGGGTAGATATCAAGCGATTTGCCATCAACAGCATTTTTAAGATAGTCCCAGTTTTGATAAAGCCAATCGAAAGTAGCTTTTCTAGTCGAATGGTTAGCCAGTAGGTCACGTACGTAGCCACTATGGTCCTGCAAGCGAATAACCTTAGTGTCTGAAAGCATATCTAATAAAGTCTGAAGATGCTCCTCGCGTTTGGCATCCGTAATAATATCTAGGAGCAAAGATTTAATAGTCGGCGAGGAGGTTTTAACGTAAAGATTTAGATATTCCTTAAAACGAGCCTCTTTGGAGTTCTTAAATTCAGCCTCTAAATACGGTAGCAGTAATTCTGGTGAAATGGCCGCAAAATTTAGAGCGTCAGTTATATATATATTATATTGTTCATTTAGATGAAGAATGGTCGGCTGATCATCCGCATAAACCGCAAGACTCAAGATGGATTCACGAAGCTTTTTATCATCATCGGTGTCTTCGGTTTTTTCAGAAACGCCAAGACGCGCGATTTGGGGAGAAATCAGTTCCCTAATATAACTCTTCAAATTAGCTTCAGCGGGAGTTTCAGCCGGACAATAGATTTTGAGCTCGCCGAGAATCGACATAATAATGGACCAAATCGCAAAGCTGGTTTCATTGCGGAAGTGCATGAGCAGATCTAGGCTGGCCGGCAAATCACCACGTGGAGTACGCAAAAGAAGACTCTGGTCAATCAAAAGACGGAGTTGCTGTTCCTGACTTAACTCAGAGAAATGCGCGAGCTTAGCCTGAAGTTCCTCGGAAGTAAGGCCGATAATATAATGCCCGGTCATATCATCAGAGACCTGGACTAACGGCCAAGATTCTTGATTACTTCGGCCATCTAGATAGAAGCGTTCCTGTTTTTCTCCTTCAATGATCGGAAAGCCAGGACGCGTGATCCATTGGTTCATAAAATCTGAAACATTAAATTTTGCATAAGGTTGCAAGGCGACCCAGAGCTCGTCACCAGTAGTGTTTTGATATTGGTGCTTTTCAAAATAATCCCGCAGACCCTTCAAGAAATTCTGCTCACCCATCAGGCGCATTAACATAAACATCAGATGTGAACCCTTGGCATAAACAATGGCTGGGTCGAAGAGAGTTTCAATTTCGGAAGGATGATTAACCGCCTGCTTGACGGCCTGAATATCTGGTGAAGTATCACGAGTCAGCGCATAATAACAGTCAGAAACGAAAAATTCTTGCCAAACTTTCCACTCTGGGCGAATCGCATCGAGACAGTAATATTCCATCATATTGGCGAAGCTTTCATTCAGCCAGAGATCGTCCCACCAAGCCATCGTCACAAGATTACCGAACCACTGATGCGATAATTCATGGGTAATCACCGTGGCGATTTGAATTTTATCCGTCAAAGTAGCGGTCTTATCAATCAAAAGACAAGATTCACGGTAGGTCACCAGACCCCAGTTCTCCATAGCGCCGGCATCAAAATCTGGCACCGCTACCTGGTCGAGTTTCGGCAACGGATATGGCACACCAAAAGCTTGATCATAAAAATCTAAGGCTTCCCCAGCGATTTGGTTCGGCTCGATGAGGGATTCTTTAGCCTGATTTAATGGCGCATAGGTAGTGATTGTGACGCCGTGCTGGTTTTTCGTGGTAACACTTTGGAAATGACCGAGACAGAGCACCAAAAGATAGGTCGACATACGTGGCGTAGTTTCGAATTCCACGATCTTACGCGTGACTTCGGTATTTAGGTTCATGGCGTTCGGATCAGTTTTCGGATTGAGCTCACTATTCACTGAGGTATAAGTCAAAGTACGCTCGGTCTTGATCGGCATATTACTGAGAATCGTGTCAGTCGAATCAGTATCGATAACTTTGAGAGAGAACTTAGCCTTGGCGGCGGGTTCATCGACGCAGGGGAACATCATACGGGTATAATGAGATTCAAACTGAGTAGAAACAATCCGCTCGGTTTTCCCTTCATGTTCGTAAGTCGAAAGATAAAGTCCGGTCATACCGTGCGAAAGTTGCAAGGAATAACGGACTTCAATACTAATTTCGGCATCCTTGGCCGGTGACGCAAAACTAATGGTTTCTGTTTCAGCATCCTCCGTAAAAGTGGTCGGACTCTGATTCACGGTCAACTGATGAATTTTAAGATTTTTGGCGTGGAGTTTGACGGTGGAACTTTTGGCAACACCCTGAATCTTCACTCGACCCTGAACCTGCTCGGTGTCTTTATTGATTCTTAATTCAATTTCGTATAATTCTGGTGTAAAGTATTTGGCTAATTGTTCCACCCTATTCTCCTTAATCTAAAATTGCTTTAATGCGACGAATACCGGCGGCAGAGGATTCTTCTTTTTTAATTTTAAAATGACCAAGCGTGCCAGTATGTTCGACGTGAGGGCCACCACAAAGTTCACGCGAAACGGGTGCTTCCTCGGCGCCAATGGTATAGACCTTGACGACGTCGCCATATTTTTCCCAGAAACTACCATGTGCTTTCAAGACGTCACGAGCGTAAGCCTTGTCATATTCAGCAAACGAAACTGGGTAATCTTCCTGAATCCATCGATTAACCTGGTCCTCAATCTGCTTTTTCTCTTCATCGGTAAGTTTGCGATCAAGGTTAAAATCGAAACGCAGACGTTCAGAGGTGATATTAGAACCAGCTTGAGCGATATTTGGATCGACGATTTTCTGAAGCGCAGCAAGTAGCAAGTGGGTAGCCGTGTGATATTTCACCGAGGCTTCACCATGATCTTCGAGACCACCCTTAAACATACCTTTGCTGGCTGTTTGGGAACGCTGACGTTGCTCATCAAGGCTAGCCTGAAATTCAGCTTGCCAGTTTTCACTGAGACTAATTTGGTTTTGTTTAGCTTCTTCGAGAGATAATTCAAGTGGGAAGCCATAGGTATCCTGAAGCATAAAGAGTTCTTTGCCGGTAAGGCCCTGATCTTTAAGCTTATGAAGCTCCTTAAGACCGCGATGAATACTGCGGCGGAAGGCCTGCTCTTCACGAATCAAAACATTCAAAGCGTCAGCACGATTGGTAAGGATTTCATCAGAAAGATCTTGGTAATTTTCAGCAATGATTGGTACGATTTGAGCCAAGAAATCTTGGTCGATACCGAGATTAGTGGCCTTCATTACCGCACGACGAATCAAACGACGAAGGGCGTAGCCTTGTTGTTTATTGCTTGGAACTAAACCCTGGGCGGAAAGTAGATAAGCGCCACGTAGATGGTCGGCAATCACGCGCATTTCTTCAGTGTGATCAGTATAACTGAGGCCAGAAATAGCTTCGAGTTTAGCAATAATTGGTTTTAAGAGTGAAGTTTCAAAAACATCAAAAGAGTCCATGGCGGCCGCGGCAATACGTTCGAGACCGGCACCGAAGTCGATATTTTTCTTGGTCAATTCCGAGAAGGTACCATCTTGATTGCGCTTATATTGCATAAAGACTTGGTTACCAATTTCCATGAAGCGCGCGCCATCCGAAGCCGGATGAGATTTACCGTATTTCGCGACATCTTGCTTATCTTCGCCAAAATCATAGAAGACTTCGGAATCTGGACCACATGGATCGCCAATTGGGGTAGTTTCAACACCACCACCACGACTCCACCAGTTTTCGTGATCATCATAGAAGAAAATATGCTCGTTTTCCTTAATACCACGCTTGGCGCCGTCTTCGCTAGAGCCAATTTCGGCAATTTCCGCTTTCACTCCTGCTTCGGCAAAAACGCGCTGCCAGATTTCAGCTGATTCGGTATCTTTTGGGATACCGTATTTTTCGTTACCGATAAAGCAAGTGACGTAAATTTTATGTGGGTCGAGTCCGACGATTTCGGTGAGGAACTTAAAGAAGGCGGGAATTTGCTCTTGTTTGAAATAATCACCGAGGGACCAGTTACCGAGCATTTCGAAAACCGTAGTGTGGCGTGGATCACCGACATCTTCAATATCTTGCAAGCGAAGACAAGGCTGTGAATCCGCCAGGCGCTGACCGGCAGGATGAGGTTCACCGAGAAGATATGGCAAAAGAGGCTGCATACCCGAACCGGTGAAGAGGGTGGTTGGATCATTTTCCAAGACCAAACGCGCTGGAGCGATTACCTGGTGCCCACGACTAGTTTGATATTCAAGAAATTTTTGACGGATTTCACTTGCATTCATAGAGATAATTATACCATAATCTGTGAGGTTCGAGTTTTACACAACTTTACAAAATGCTTATGCCATATATAATGGGTAGAGATTAAACAAAAGGACGCCACAAATGAAAAAATTAATTACCCTGTTCCTGATCGGGGTTGCGGGTATCATCCTCTTCATGATTGTAAAAAATCTGGCTAATGGCGATGGACTGCTAACTGTTACCTGCCGTTCAGCCAAAAATACGCTCACGATTAAACTCGACCCAAAGGCAGAGAATTTCATCTCAGCTACTACGGATGACGGGGAGGATTTCGACTTGGGTAATCTGGATGAAAAAATTCAAAAAGATGGCCTAAAGAAAGCCGTCGACGATCTAAAGAGTAAACTAGAACTGACCAAGGGTTACGCCTGCTTCGATAAGAAATAAAAAAATAGCCGCAAAGAGCGGTTATTTTTTATGCGCGGCGATCTTTCGATTGTCTAATCTTGTGATAAATTTTCTGTTAAAAATTATTCCGCAATGATATCACCGCCGATGCAGAAATTATTCGGCAATAATGCCGCCACCAATACAGACGTCACCAGCATAGAAGACCACGGATTGACCGGCTGCTGGATGTTTAATTTCTTCATTTAGTGTTACTTCGTTAGTTTCTGGATTAAAACTACAAGCGATAAGTGGCGCACGATGACGTACCCGACAGGTGAGCTCAGAAAGATTTGGCTGAATATTGCCAGATTCCTGATGAATTTGGCGAATGATTACGTCTTTTAATTTCAAGGTTTTCGTCCATAAATTTAAGTGATTAAGATTTTTTGAAACGAAAACCTGGTTTTTCTCCATATCTTTCCCTACTACATAGTAAGGTAGTCCACCCCCGAGATTTAAGCCGTGGCGCTGACCAATCGTATAAAACACTGCGCCCTCATGCGTGCCAAGCACCTCATTGGTATCACGATCGATGATTTGGCCCGGAGTTACTTCGATATATTCCTGCAAAAAATCTTTAATCCCAACTTCCCCCACGAAGCAGACCCCCATGGACTCCTTTTTATAGGCATTATCGAGACCAAATTCGGCAGCTAATTGTTTCACTTCTGGTTTCAACATTTTACCAAGCGGAAAAAGGGTGCGTGAAATCGCTTCATCGGAAATACGATAAAGAAAGTAGGTCTGATCCTTATTTGTGTCAGTCGCTAATTTCAAATTACCACCCTCAGATACAGCATAATGACCAGTCGCGATAAAATCCGCGCCCTGACTCATGGCAATATCATAGAAAAGTTTGAATTTAATTTCTTGATTACACATCACATCGGGATTCGGAGTATTTCCCTTCCGAAACTCCTCGATCATATAATCTACCACCTTGGCGTGATACTCCGTCTCAAAATCAAAAATACGAAAATCAATATCCAACTTGGTAGCTACGCGCTTAGCATCCGCCAAATCCTCCGCCCAAGGACATTTCATACCTGGAAGATCCTTTGACCAGTTCTTCATATAAACCCCAACTACGTGGTAGCCGGCATTTTTGAGTAAAACAGCGGTAACCGAAGAATCGACACCACCAGACATACCGACGAAGACGGTTTTCGGTTTTTCTGGAAGACTAGACATGGGCGACTCCTTGATCTTGGCTGAATTCGGTAGAAATTTCTTGGCCTAATTCAGTATCGTGCGATTCTTTTAAAACTACCTCGCCCGACACCAGTCCGATGCGCTTAGCCTCTTGATTAGCCACTTCGGCAATCACCGATGCGGCTTCACGAATTTGCTCTTCAGTATTTAGCTCACCAAAAGTTACGCGAAGTGACCCGGTAATTTCCGAATCAGTGAGGCCGATGGCGGAAAGCACATGAGATTTTTGTCCCTTAGAGGCGGCACAGGCGGCACCGGTAGAAAGCAGGATGCCGCGATCTTCCAGTTTAAAAATCAGACGCTCGGCATCGAGACCGTCGAAGCAGATTGGACAGAAATTAGCTAACTGATGTTTTTTGTTACCTAAAAATTTCGGCGTAACGAGGGATTTTTCGGTCAAAATCTGACGGAATAATTGATTATATTTTTCATATTTCTTGCGACTGGCGGAAATGTGAGACTTCGCACGAACCGAAGCTTCCGCGAAGCCCATGAGAAGAGGCACGTTTTCCGTACCAGAACGCAGACCCATTTCCTGACCGCCACCATAAGAGATGGGGCTAAGCTTAACCCCGCGAGAAATATAGAGTGCGCCAATCCCCTTCGGCCCATAAACTTTGGCGGAATTAAGCGTCAAAAGATCGACCCCGAGACGCGCCACCGAGAGATCGAGGAGACTCGCCGCCTGCGAAGCATCGGAATGAAGATAAAGTGGCGTGAGATTGCCAGCAGCCAGGCGTTTTTCACGCGTGCGTCGTATAATTTCGGAAATTTCACTGAGCGGCTGGATGGTGCCAAGTTCATTATTAGCAATCGCGACAGAGATTAAGACAGTCTGATCAGTAATTTTAGCTACTAAATCCTTTAGATCAATCAACCCGGTCGAGTCGACGGCGATTTCTCCGACTGTTTTAGCATAATGTCTAGCGGATTCCCGCACCGAGGCATGCTCGGTAGATAAAATTAGGACTTCGGCGTCCGGATAATTCTCTAAAACAGTAAACGCCAAGTTAATTGATTCGGTCGCACCAGCCGTGATGACTAAATCCGGTGATTTTGCCCCAATAGTCTGAGCCAGAGCCGCTTTTTTCATTTCGTATTCACCACGTAAATGCTTCGCTGGGAGATACGGCGCAGAAGGGTTATAAAAATTTTCACTAAAATATGGCAACATCGCCTCAAGCACCTTAGGGTGAACTGGAGTAGCGGCCGCAAAATCCAAATAAATCATTTTTTGACTCCTAGATTAAAGAGAGTTTCCGAATTTTCTGTAGTAATTTTCGCAACTTCCTCAAAATCTAATCCGAGCTTCTCAGATAGCCACTTAGCAACATAATAAACATTCGCCGGCTGATTGGTTTGCCCACGTAGTGGCGCCGGTGCGAGAAATGGCGCATCGGTTTCGAGTAGAATGCGTTCAATTGGTGGCATTGGTAAGGTGGAATAGGTGGCAAGACCGTTCACGCCAATATAAAAATCGCGGTCGAGGGATTTTTTAAGATTTTTCTTATTATCAGAGAAAGAATGTACGACGCCGCGAATTTTGGCGGTAGAAAAATTATCTAAAATGGCGAAAAAATCATCGAAGGCTTCGCGGACATGAAAAATCAGTGGCAAATCTTCGCGAATCGCGAGATCTAGCATTTCTTCGAGCAATCTTGCCTGATCCAATTTATCATTTTCACCGTAATGATAATCTAGCCCGACTTCCCCAATTGCCACAGGACGATTATTATGTTCAAATTGAACATCTTTTCTAGGCTTGTCAAATTCACTGGGGTGGATACCGTAGCTCCAGAAGAGTTTGGTAGGGTTTTGAGTAGCAAATTCAGCAGCTTTGAAAGAACCCTCGTGGTCAGTGCCGATACAAATCAGCTTTTCGACCTGTTTTTCACTGCAGGCAGCAAGAGCCTCGGATTGTGCTTCCGGCGTATAAAAATCCAGGTCATGGAGATGACAATGGGAATCGATAAGATACGCCGGTTGGATCATTTTAGTTCCTAGCTTCGCGTTTTCGCTTGATTGGATCGAGTTGGCGCTTACGGAGACGAAGACTCTTCGGAGTCACTTCGAGAAGTTCATCATCGAGCAGGAAGTCGAGGCATTGCTCGAGGCTGAGATTGGTATATGGAGTGAGCTGAATTGCACCATCAGAGGCGTGAGTACGCATATTAGTAAGCTGTTTTTCACGACAGACGTTGATATCAATATCTTCTTTCTTGTTCGAAAGACCGACGATCATACCCTGATAGACAGGAACCTGTGGCGGGATGAAGAGAATGCCACGAGCCTGCACCATATCGAGAGCATAAGCGGTAGAGGTACCAGTTTCAAAAGAAATCAAAACACCATTGCGTTCTGGCTTGTACTTACCTTCGACTGGACGGTAGCCCTTCGGAATGGAAGACATAATAACAGTACCTTTAGTATCAGTCATTAGGCCATTGCGAAGGCCAATCAGCGCAGCGGTAGAAATTTCATAAGTGAATCGGACGGCGCCACCAGAGGTGATTTCTTGAGCAATTAGATCTGCCTTGCGAATACCGAGTTCTTGCGAAACCGCACCGACATATTCTGGGGTGACTTCAATAGTAAGATCTTCAAATGGCTCGCATTTTTTACCATCAATTTCCTTATAGACCACTTCTGGACGGCCAGCTTCGAGCTCGTAACCTTCACGGCGCATAGTTTCAATCAAAACTGAAAGGTGAAGTTCACCACGACCAGAAACTTTGTAACCGAGGCCATCCTGGGCGATTTTCAAAGCGATATTAGTTTCAAGTTCTTTGTGAAGACGATCAGAAATTTGACGAGAAGTAGTAAATTCACCCTCTTGACCCTTCAATGGACTGGTGTTTGGACCGATATAAATACTAAGAGTAGGTGGTTCAAGCTCAATGGTAGGAAGAGCTTCTGGATTGTCGAAAGCTGCAATCGTATCACCGATATTCGCACTTGGAATACCAGTCACGGCGACGATATCGCCAGCAAAAGCTTCGTTCACTTCTTCCTTACCGAGACCACGATAAACAAAAATCTTATCAACTTTACCATTTTCGGTAGTAATTTCTGACTCGCCGTCGGTAAAGTGAGTCTTCATAATTTTAACGGATTGACCATGCTTAATATTGCCACGGAAAATTTTACCGATGGCATATTTACCGAGATAGCTATCGGAAGCGAGAGAAGCGACGAGAAGTTGCAGACCTTTTTCAGAATCTTCATCAACCTTCGGTGAAGGGATATCATTGATGATGGATTCGAAGATTACGTGTAGGTCATTATCGAGATTTTCGGTTTTACCAGCACGCCCATCACGCGCGATAGCATAATAGATTGGGTAATTAAGCTGAGATTCTTCGGTCGCAAGCTCTAAGAAAAGGTCAGAAATTTCGTCTTTCACTTCTTCAATGCGAGCGGCAGGCTTATCGATTTTATTAATAATCACAACCGGCTTTAATTTAAGATCAAGGGCTTTCTTCAAAACGAATTTGGTCTGTGGCATCGGGCCTTCCTGGGCGTCCACCACCAAAAGTACACCGTCGGCCATATTTAGAGTACGTTCCACTTCACCAGAGAAGTCGGCGTGGCCCGGGGTGTCGATGATATTAATTTTATGATCGTGGTAATAGACCGAGGT
>CAUQEK010000032.1:0-9839 GCA_963517385.1 uncultured Candidatus Saccharibacteria bacterium
CAGTAATATCATCCTCAGGCTCGATGTAAAAAGTGTCCTTATTCATACATCGATTTTAACATATATTTGCACTGAACCAATAAGTTTATGCTAAAATAAGCTTAATGAGTATCTTTGATTTTATTAAAAAAGGACCGAGCGCACAGACAGGCACAAATAGTACTGGTGGTGCCGTGGCCGGTGCGGAGAGTGCAGAAATTTTAGCCAATCTCGTACTAAATACGATTGATAGTGGCGTAATTATTGTGTTGCCAACTGGAGTAATTGAATACATTAATCCAGCAGCAGTAAGTTTACTGGGCGGGCAAATGGCGCAAAACTTCTTGGGGGCTAAATTAGAAGATATTTTGAAATTAGAAAACGGCCAAGGCGTGGTGATTCCAGCGCAAAATAACCTGGTTTTCTATGCGGTAAATAATGGCCAAAATTACACTACACGGGAATATTTCTTAGTCAATCTACAGGGACAGAAAAAACCAGTTGCCTTTAAAATTATTACCGCGCACTCGCCAAAAAATGAACGCATCGTGACTTTTTATGATATCACTTCGGAGCTTGAGGCCGAGAGCGAGCAGACCGAATTTATTTCGACAGCTTCTCATGAAATGCGCACACCAGTAGCGTCGATTGAAGGATATTTAGGCCTAGCGTTAAATCCAAAAACCGCCACGATTGACGAACGTGCGAAAAAATATCTGGAAGAAGCGCATAAATCTTCTCAACACCTCGGTAAATTATTCCGTGATTTGCTCGATGTGACAAAACTTGATGATAAGAGAATCAAAGCGCACCTCCTGCCTATTGAGGTAACCTCGACAGTGCGTTCGATTGCCGAAGGTCAAATTCCGAAAATGAGTGAGAAAAATATTCATTTCACCTTTGGTTCTTCCTCTTCCGCCAATATGAACGGCGGGCGCGTGATTAATCAAGAAGTTTTCGCTGCTATTGATGTGGATTTTCTGCGTGAGATTATCAATAATTTGATCGAAAACGCGATTAAATATACCAATAACGGGGGTGGAATTTGGGTGAATGTGCGTGGTGATGGCGACCGTGTCTTAATCAATGTGACAGATACCGGGATTGGAATTTCACCAGAGGATAGTAAGCATGTCTTTCAAAAATTCTATCGTGCGGACAACTCAGAAACCCGTACGATTGGTGGCACTGGCCTTGGCCTTTATATTGTGAAGGAACGCGTGGAAGCCATGAGCGGTTCGACTTGGGTAGAGAGTACTTTTGGTGAAGGCTCGACTTTCTATGTAGCCTTCCCTCGTCTCACCTACGAAGAATATTTGCGCCGCAAACAGATTGAAGCCAATACTCAGGCAATGACGCCACAAAATTCTGTTGCTTCTAATCCTGCTGTTTCTGCTTCTAGTGAGAATCAAACCCCGGCGCCAATGCAGTTTTCGACTGATACGACTACACCAGGCCAAGTAGCAGCGCCAGCAGTAGCACCAGCAGCAGCGCCAGTATCGACAACAACGAATACGCCGATTCAAACTGAAGCACCTATGCAAGCACCAACAGTGTCGACTATACCAACTCGGGAGCCCGCGACTACACCAACAATGACGAACGCGCCTATTCAAACACCAGCGCCAGCACCGACGCCAACAGTGTCGACTGCGCCAGTTCAGGCACCAGCGCCAGCTCCAACTGAACCAGTCATGCCAGCGCCAACTGAGCCAACCGCATCATCCGCACCTGCAGCTCCAACTGAGACAGCCACATCATCCACACCAGTAGCTCCGATGACTCCTGCGGCACCAGTTATGTCAGCCAATCCGGTGATTTCAAATGTATCCACCACACCATCTACGCCTGCCACCCAGACGACTTCACCTACACCAGCTACTCCGACTGCACCAGTTATGCAAACTAATCCATTCCTACAGAATACTACTACCACAACTCAAAATACTCCAGCTACACCGAATAACGCCAATATGCCTACCCCACCAATTACGCCAACTAACCCAAACATCTTAAATAAGTAAGGAGAGAAGATGACAAAAATTTTATTAGTTGAAGACGACCAAAGCTTACGCGAGATTTACGGAATTAGATTAACGGCGGAAGGTTACGAAATTGCTTCTGCAGGTGATGGCGAAGCAGCTCTTGCTCTAGCAGTAAAAGAACGCCCAGACTTGATTATTTCCGATGTGATGATGCCAAAAATTTCGGGTTTTGATATGCTCGATATTCTGCGTTCGACGCCAGAAACCGCCAATATCAAGGTAATTATGATGACCGCACTTTCAGCGGATGATCAAAAAGCCCGTGGTGAATCGCTTGGGGCGGACCGTTTCCTCGTAAAATCGCAAGTAGGAATTGAAGATGTAGTGAATGCTGTTCATGAAGTCTTAAATGACACAAATGGTGCACCAGTCGCCGCAGCAACTGCTCCGACTACAGATAATATGATGACTCAATTCGCGGCTGCGCCAGCACAAACTCCAGTCGCAACACCAACACAATCAGTCTCGCCGGCCGAAACTGCAATGCAGACACAAGCTCCGATGCAGTCTATCTCATCAGCGCAACCAGCTATGCCAGCTCAACCTTTTGCATCTGCACAACCATCTACGCAAGCTCAACCGATCACTCCGACACAGCCAGCCACCCAAGCTCAGCCAGTTCAAACTCAGCCTGTCACTCCGGTTCAACCACCAATTAATAACCCTAACCCATTTCTAGGTAATGTATAGATTAAATAAATTTTTAGCCGAACAAACTGGCGTTTCGCGTCGCGAAGCGGATAATCTCATCGCAGATGGCCGCGTGAGGATTAACCAAGAGGTCGCCGTACTAGGTCGTCGATTTGATGAAACTCGCGATGAGGTTTTTTTGGACGACCAAAAAATTACCGAGCGTAAAGGCTTCACCTACCTAATCTTGAACAAGCCCGTAGGGTATGTATGTTCGAAAAAACGTCAGGGTGGCACGCCGACACTTTTTGAGCTTTTACCAGAAAAATATCAGGGTTTGAAAACTGTGGGAAGACTCGATAAGGACAGTTCAGGATTAATTTTATTAACCAACGACGGTGATTTCGCTTTTTCGATGACGCATCCGAAATTTTTCAAAATCAAAAGCTACATTGTAAAACTAAATCGCCCACTTGCGCCACTACACCAACAAATGATTTCTGATATGGGCATTGATTTGCCGGATGGTAAGAGTAAATTATTCCTCAAAAAAGAAGAATCCGACCCGAGTGGCTGTACCTTTCTAGTAGAAATGAGTGAGGGGCGAAATCGTCAAATTCGCCGCACTTTCCTGGCGGTAGGTTATAAAGTAGTGGAACTGCATCGCATTGAATTTGGAAGATATACGCTAGAAAACTTAAAGGATGGTGAATTTAAAGAGGTGGAGAAAAGATGAAAGTATTAATTATTGGTAAAAATATTAAAAACGTTTATCTTTCTCTGGATGCCAAAAATTTTGAACTAGACAAAAACCAGAATGCGCACCTGGACTTGGTTTATGATGGGGGTGAAAAATACTATAACGATCGCTTCAGTATCATGACCGGGCAGAAGCTGGCCGATGAGGTAATTTCGAATTTTCGGATTGAGACGGAGACGGCTTTTAGCCCGGAAAATCCAGAAACTTGTGATGATTTTCAATATATTTTGCTTTCGAAAAATAATTATATTAATTTGGCGCCAGAATTTGTCAAGCAATGTGATTTTAATAGCAAAATTTTAGAAAAACGCACAGCTAATTTTGATTACATTTACATTGATTGGTCGGCGGAATTAAATAACGTACAGATTAAGACGATTTTGGATTACTTAGAGTCACATCCAAAAACTAAATTAGCGTGGTGTTTTGATCGATCGGAACTACCAAAATTACTGAGTGCGCCAGATTTAAGCAAAACAAATTTGACGACTTTTTATCGTCTTTTGCAGCGAGCAGAAATGGTTTTCGTGATGGGTAAAAAATCCCAAATGATGAAAATTAAACAAATTCTCAGCACACTTTCGACCTTAAAATTAATTTATGTAACCGATAATCAAATTCTGGCTGGGGTTTTTAAGGAAGATTTTCGAAATAAGGACATAAAGGTGACGCGTGACGTCGCAGCGACAATTATTGCGGGCACGATTTTCTCGGCCCTAATTACAGACTGGAATTTACAGCGCGCTCTGATGCTTGCGAAAATTAATGTCGAAAATTCAAAGGCCAACAAGACTCTGAAGATCAATCAATTATCCGATAAGCTGCGCGAAGCCTTAGCAATTAGATAAAGAAAAATCCCTAGTCTGACTAGGGATTTTTTAGTGCCGCAATAATTAGGCTAAGCACGGTTTCTACTTGAGAAACTCGCGGAGATAAACACCGGTCGGGGTTTGATCATTTTTGGCGATCTCTTCTGGTGTACCCTCGGCGATAATTTGACCACCATGTTGGCCACCTTCTGGGCCCATATCGATAATCCAGTCGGCGCTTTTAATTACATGTAGATTATGTTCGATAATAACCATAGTATTACCGCCGGCAACCAAGCGATCTAGGATTTTCAAGAGGCGATTCACATCATCGGTATGCAGACCAGTGGTCGGCTCATCCAAAATATAAAGGGTCTTGCCGGTCGAACGACGAGAAAGTTCAGTAGCAATCTTAATACGTTGAGCTTCGCCACCCGAGAAGGTAGTGGCAGATTGACCGAGACGAATATAACCGAGACCAACCTCTTGAATAGTCTTCAGTTTATTAGCGATAGCAGGAATATTTTCGAAGAACTCCACCGCCTCATCGATGGTCATATTTAAGACATCAGAAATATCCTTACCCTTATATTTTACCTCGAGGGCCTCACGATTATAGCGCTTACCATGACAGGTCGGACAAGTCACATAAACATCTGGCAGGAAGTGCATTTCAATCTTATTCACGCCGTCACCTTGGCAGGTTTCACAGCGACCGCCCTTGACATTAAAGGAGAAACGACCGGCCTTATAACCACGAATCTCTGCTTCTGGTTGAGCGGCAAAAAGTTCACGGATGGCGGTAAAGACACCGGTATAGGTGGCTGGGTTCGAGCGTGGCGTACGACCGATTGGACTCTGGTCGATTACAATACACTTATCGAGATTATCAATGCCGTCGATGCGCTCGTGTTCGCCAGCTACGGTTTGAGCTCGATGCAGACGAGCGAGCAATTCATTGGCTAGAATTTCATTAACTAAGGTAGATTTACCAGAACCCGAGACGCCAGAAACTACGGTCATCACACCTAGGGGGAATTTGACGGTGAGATTTTTTAGGTTATTTTCCCTGGCACCGACCACGGTGAGATATTGATTGAGCTTTGGCTTGCGACGGGTTTTCGGCACAGAGATTTTCTTGGAACCAGAGAGATATTTACCAGTGAGAGATTCAGGGTCATGCGCAATTTCCTCTGGTGTACCAGCGGAAATCACCTGACCACCGCGCGCACCAGCCCCTGGACCAATATCGACCAAATAATCCGCACTCATCATAGTATCTTCATCATGTTCGACCACCAGTACGGTATTCCTAATGTCGCGCAAGTGTCTCAGGGTCGAAATAAGTTTATCATTATCGCGTTGATGGAGACCAATCGATGGTTCATCTAGCACATAAAGCACCCCTTGGAGACCGGAACCGATTTGGGTGGCGAGACGAATACGTTGAGCTTCCCCACCAGAGAGAGTATTGGCGGCACGACTAAGCTCGAGATAACCTAGACCGACGTCTTGCATGAATTTGACGCGCTCACGAATGACTTTCAGAATCGGACGCGCAATTAAGGCCTCTGCCTCGGCAAATTCAAGATCCTGCGATAAAACATCCAGCATCGCATCAACGTCTAAATTACAAAAATCATTAATATTGAGACCGTGGATAGTCACCGCAAGCACGACCGGTTTCAATCTAGCACCGTGACAAGTTTGACATTCATGCACACGCATAAATCGCTCGATGTCTTTGCGCATAAAATCTGAATCGGTTTCCTTGTGGCGACGTTCAAGAGTCGGGATGACGCCTTCGTAGATTGACTCATAGGTCGCGCCATCCTTAAACTTACCGGAGCCAGAAATTTTGACTTCATATTTTTCATTGCCAGTACCATAGAGGATCAGATGTTTTTGCTCTTCGGTGAGCTCACGAATTGGCACGTGAATCGAAAAACCATGGCGCGCGGCGACGGCTGAGAGACGCTTCAGCCACCAGGAGTCACTCTGGACACGGTTAAAGGGGCGAATACCGCCTTCGGCAATAGTAAGATTTTGATTGAATACGAGATTCGGATCAATTTCCATGCGTGTACCAAGACCTGTGCAAGTTGGACAGGCGCCTTGAGGGGCATTGAAGGAAAATAGACGTGGCTCGAGCTCTGGAATCAATTCATCTGGGTGAACTGGACAGGCGTAACGCTGGGAATAAGTAAGAACTTCGGTATTAGATTTACCGAGATTCTTCCCTTCAATGGTGGAAGAATTATCATTAATCTTGAGCAGCATAATTAGCCCCTGCCCAAGCTCGAGAGCCTGCTCGATGGAGCTAGAAATGCGGGAATAAAGTTCTGGGTTCAAAATAAAGCGATCGACTACTAATTCAATATCGTGGCGTTCCTGTTTTTCAAGAGTCGGAAATTCATCTAGGGCATAAACCACGCCATCCACGCGCACACGAGAAAAACCCTTTTGGAGGTACTGTTCAGAGATGTGGAGAAATTCACCTTTTTTCTGCTGAACAATTGGCGCAAGCAACATCAATTTCGAACCAATCGGAAGCTTCATGACTTCATTGACAATATCTTCCACGGAACGCTTAGATACTTCGCGGTGACAAATCGGACAATGCGGCACGCCGACACGCGCAAAAAGTAAGCGCAGATAATCATAAACTTCCGTAACCGTAGCGACAGTAGAACGAGGGTTTCTAGAGGTAGATTTTTGGTCGATAGAAATGGCTGGTGAAAGCCCAGTGATCGTATCAAAGTCCGGCTTATCCATCACGCCGAGAAACATACGCGCATAAGAGGAAAGTGACTCAACATAACGACGCTGACCTTCAGCATAAATCGTGTCGAAGGCGAGGCTGGATTTACCAGAACCAGAAAGCCCAGTAATCACCACCAGCTTATCGCGTGGAATATCGAGATCGATATTCTTCAGATTGTTCTGCCTAGCGCCACGAATCTTGATGTAATTGTCTGGATTATCCTTCAGGAGCGCTTTGCCGCCCGGAGAGAGTAGCCCCTTATTTTTTGTTGTTTCTTCCACGTTTTTAATCCCATTTTCATATTTAAATCAATCAGGTATTATAACAAAAAATTAGCGTTTTGTCGAGATATGTACGGCTACGGTTTAAGTGTGAAATAACCAGGAGTTAGATGGCGGTCAATGCGCAGAGCCTCGAGACCAACGTTATTTGGAGTAGTAGAAATCCAGCCATTATTACCAACCAAATTTACACGATTGGCAAATATTAACACATTCCTAGGTGCACTAATACCGGCGGCAATGGCTCGAGAAGTATCCCAATCACCTGAGGTATATATTCTAGTCAGTCTATTATCTGTAGTAAAACTTGCGAACATATAACCGAAATTTTCCACTTTTGGCGTAGTGAATGAGCTTAAATCTAACTCTGTTAAGTTATCATCCATTGAAAACATACTAGACATGTCGGTAACGTTTGCTGTATTAAAATTGGAGAGATTGATAGTTTTTAGTGCTGTCATTTGATAGAACATTGACCCCATATTTGTCACCTTATCAGTGCGAAAATGACTGAGATCTAAATGTTCAATTTTCTGCACCTGGGAGAACATTCCAGACATATCTCGTACATTTTGTGTGTTAAAACTGCTAATATTTAAGGACGCCAAGTTAGTCATACCGTTAAACATCGATGCCATATTATTGACATTTTCAGTATTAAAATGATTAAGATTCAGTGCAGTTAGAGATCTACAATCTGCAAACATACGTGACATATTCTCAACTTTAGAGGTATTAAAGCTTGAGATATTGAGATCATCTAGCATCACATCACCCGAAAACATTGTAGGCATGCTTACTACTCGGCTTGTATCAAAATTGGACAAATCTAACTTCCTAATAGAACTTAGTTCATAAAACATGGAGTCCATCATCGTGACTTTCTTGGTATTAAAACTTGAGACATCCAGAGTTTGGAGTGAATTCAAACCATAGAACATCACACGCATGTCAGTAACGTTTTCGGTATTAAAATTAGTAAGATTTATTTTCTGAAGAGAAGCATCTGCGCCAAAGAATGAGGCAAGATTAGTATTCTTTCTGGTATCAAAATGAGAAAGGTCAAGCTCTTTTAATGCTTTCACATTAAAGAACATGCTGTGCATATCAGTAACTTCACTCGAATCTAAATGCGACAAATCAATATCAATGACACCCGTAAAATAGAGGAACATATTTGCACTATTTGGGTTCAAAAAGATTTTTGGAGCTAGTGTATTATAATAAAGCGTATTATCTACCGAGGAAAACCAGGCTTTTATTTCATAGTCAGAATCTGCATCCTCAACATTTATGGCATTATTTACTGGAGTGGGGGTGCTTAAGCTATATTTGATATGTTTTATATTTTCTTTCTTACCTATTCCATGCTCGTAAGTTTGATTCTGGTCCAATCCACCAACACGAGTATTAAAATCCTGGCCGGTAGTCATGACCGCTCGCATTTGATATGGATTAGAGACGAAGGATAAGATTAGCTTATTAGTATAGTTTCCAGATTCAAGATTATCAGCAAGTTTCATACCGATACTTAGCTGATTTGATTCGTTACCATTAGTCTTCCCCGTAGTCTGGATAATTTGCACTGGCGTAGACAAGGCTGGAATTGGTGCGTAGTTCGTGGATGCACCAAACTTATAACCCCAAGTGTTATTTGGCAAATTATTTAAAGATAAATCAGTGCTTATCGAGTCGATTTTCGCTCCAGTTGCCGACCCCGAGTTAGTTAGTGCCGTATTTTCGGTTTCGGCGCTAAGTGTCGCAGTGTAGCCGGTACGATTATTCGTATTTACCGTGAAGTTAAATGGGATTTCTGTGGTTTTGTCTGTCGAATTTATCACCTGATTGCCGTTCACTTGTAAATTTGCTTGATCCACCGAAGCGGAAAGTGTAGGTATATATAAAGCAAGCGTATTATTGCTAAAAAATAGATTGCAAAAAGAAATTATAGTCAAAAATAACCCGAGAAACTTTAATTCCCAGCTAAACCACCCCCCGTGAGGTTTTGTATGTGATTTTTGGCCTTGCATATAGATTTATTTTACCATAAGAACCTTCAGAAAAAAACCAAAAGCACTATTAAGTTCCTATGATAATTTTAAGACTTCCTCGTAAAGTAACCCTGCACCCCCGGACGATCCACGCGGAGCCAGGTTTTATCAGCCGCGGAAGGATCAGTGAGATAAGAGCCGTTTCCTCCCCTGAGCTTCCTACGATTCTTAAATATGTTTGAAAAATTAGTAACCTTCGAAGTATCAAAATCATTGTTCACATATATTTTTTCTAGTCTATCGTAAGGTACGGAATTGTCGTGAAGCGTGAATAGATAGTTCATATTTGTAACCATGGAAGTATTAAAACCGGATATATCAAGTAAGGTAAGACTAGGCATATTATAAAACATAGCTTCCATATTTGTCACTTTAGAGGTGTTGAAATTTGAGAGATTAAGAATTGAAAGATTAGATGCTTCGTAAAACATTCCGCTCATGTCTGTTACATTTGACGTGTCAAAGCTTGAAAGATCAAGCGTAGCAAGATTAGGCAAACCAGACAACATTCCGCTCATAT
>CAUQEK010000033.1:0-9360 GCA_963517385.1 uncultured Candidatus Saccharibacteria bacterium
TCAATCAATGACAGCATCAGGCAGATGGTCATAGATGTATCGTCAGACCAAGTACCGGCAGGTTGATGATGGGTACCGACAGATAACATTTCTGTGACCGGCATGAGTTCTAGAAAATTTCGATTCAAAAACTCAATGGGCACCCCTAATGCGTCGCCAATAGCTAAGCCGATAAGGCCAGAACGAACTGCTTGCTTTATATCCTTTTTCTCTAAATGTGCCATAGTATCTCCTCCTATCGATTGGGTGATGATGCGGGATTATTTGTGAAATGGGACCAATTTTGGGTCAGATTTTTCACGATTTTTCCGCATCGGGATTCGTATATTATAACAATTTTAGAGTGTTTTGTCAATGAAGGTTGTTTGGTTTTTTGGCAGTAATGCGGTAATAGCCATGAATACGTTCACCGTCAAAAGTTAGATCCATAAGATAACCTGAAATACCATTAATTCTAGCGTCTTCGGCAATGGTAAAATTTAAGATTTTAGTAGCAGTGGGTGGGTAAAATAGAGCTTGGAGATTTTGGCGAGGCGTTTTAGATTTGGCATGATTTTTTGAGTGAGATTTTCAATCTCAATTTTTTGAAATCCAGATTTTTTTAGATAATCATTAAAATCTTGAATAGATTGATCTTCGCCCGTCACTCGCATACTAGCTAGGGCGATATCGGAAACTCGCTTTTCGAAATCGGTCATAAGATTCTTTTTAAGAGGCTCGAAAACATCAAAATCAATAAATACACCACCTGGCTTGAGTTTTTTAAATGCTTGATCTACCACAAGTTGCTTGTTTGAACTATAACAAATCGTTTCTACCCCGAAGATAATATCGAAACTTTCATCTTCAAATTGACTTAGGTCGTGATAGTCCCCCTCGACGAGTTGAATATTTTTAGGAACTTTATTTTTAAGGAAATTACGATTTGGAATATCTAGTGCGACGAATTCGACATCAGGAAAACGTTCGGCGAGATAGCGTGAATTACTCAATCTGCCAGCTCCAACCTCTAAAACGCGAGCGCCAGGTTTTAGAAAGTTTGCAATATACATAGCTTGTTTCTTGAAATCTTCTTTGTGAAAGAGTCCGTCGTCGGAAAGGGCCATGTGGATATTGCTACCGCCACCGGAATGGACGTGTTTGTAAAAGAAGTCGGATTTACGATAGTATTTAGCGACATCTTCGTTTTTCGGTGCCGTGCTCAAGAAGCTTATCGAGATTATAAAATTTCTGGATGGTTTGGAGTCTAGCTAAAATTTCAGATTTATTCATAAGTATATTATACGATTAGAATCCCCGAAGATAGACTTCGGGGATTCTAATGTGAGGAATTTTGCTCTAGGGATTTATTGTGACGATGCTTTCTAACTCCTCTATAAGATTTGCGAGGCGACGTTTAAGGTCTATTGGTAATGGTTCGTTTCTGATGAGATTAAAAACGGCTCGATAATACCAGAGAATATCTTGCTTAGAAGCATTGAAGCGTTGCCAAATTTTATCGCCAAACTGATCGTAATCTTTCAGAATATCGGTAAGATTATGTATCTTGTCGGCGGTGGCGACAATGTAGGCTTCAATATAATAGGAATTGCCGAGGCGCTTCAGGTAACTTTCCTTACGCTCTTTCCAGGGAAGTTTAGGTTGACCGGCAGTTTTAGGTTCCGAAACATCTTTGACAATGTCGGTAATTTCATCGCCAAAATCGCGACGCATGTCAGTCTCAGAATAGACGGCTGGATTGACATCCTCAAGAATATCGTGTAAGATTCCAGCGACAATCGTTGCCTCATCGTTAGTATATTGACTAATAATCATGCCGACGGCGACAGGGTGGGAAATATATGGAATATCGGTTCCCTTGCGGTTTTGGCCCTGATGGGCCTTGGCGGCAATTTTAAGTGCGAGATTAATTTTGTCAGTAAACATAAATTCACCTAACCTTTCGTGATGCGTGTGCGGGTGACTGCTTGGTTAAAATTCCTCAAATTTTAAGGTGCAATAAATTCACCTCTCTCTCGAGAGGTGAAAGTTGTGTGGCAATTTTTTCGTAGATTTAAATATAATTATCTTTTACTTCGGGTTCACGATACCAGATGATGCCAGATTTTTCAGAAGAGATTTCTAAACTTTGCTCTTTAAAATCCTTATAGGTTGAAACTATCCATGTTTCATGATTAGTGAGATCAAACCCAGCGTTTTTAAACCATACTAGAAGACCAAACTCATCTGCATCGGCAATTATACCGATAAAGTGCCTATCGATACGTATATCGTAGTATGACGGCCAGTCGTCTTTTGAAACTTTTTGCCAACCGTTGTATTCGAGGATTTCACCCAAGTGTTTAGCATCGAAGCGATGTTCCCCGGGCTTGCGCGGCCCTGGTTTAGGCAATTTTGGTGAACTCCAGCAGTGTTTTTTCATTAACCATGCTACATAACTAGTACTACGCCGAATGACGAAGCCACTAGAATCGGTAACTAGGGTGTAAAAATTACCGTCGGATTCCTGCCAATCAGCGAATTTTGGATTAGCATAGGGATATTCTTTGGCGCCATGCTCCATGATGTAACGATAGATGTGGCGACAGATTACGCGAATAATCCGAATAGGCTGCCAGGCGGCGCAAGATTGTCTTGCGAAAAAATTTGCTACTTTGATCTTATTAAATGTGCTCATGATTCCCCTCCTTTTTCATGCTGTATGGGAAAATACCCAATATGTATATTATACAATGAAAAGTGTGGTGTGTCAATTTTTGGTCTGAGTTAACACAGTATATAAATATTTCGATTAAAATTTAAAGATTCGTAAATATGGTATATTGTAATTAATATGAATTTAAGGGAAGCTAAAACCTACATCTATATTGATGTTAGTAACATCCGTCACGCCTGCCTTTGAAGCTGTGGTTTTGTTCTCGATTTTGTTAAATTATATAACTATCTTAAAGAGAAATATCCGAATGTTCAGGAAATTCGTTATTATGAAGGGATATCTTCTAGTGATAGTAAGAAAATGAATCATTTTCGATTTTTGAGTGAAAAAGTTGGATATAAGATTTGCTCACTTTCTAGAAAAAGCTATATTGAACCACCAAAGTACGAAAAATATAGATGCGCGAATTGCGGGTCTCTAAATAACATAAAAGTACTTTCGAAAAATGTGAAATTAAAATCGAATATTGATGTTTATTTGACATCGGATCTGCTTGAGTGTGTTGCAAGGTCTAAGGACCCAATTAATATCATAATCCTTTCTTGTGATGGAGATTATGCCGAAGCAATTAAGACAACTCTTCGGTTGAGTCCCGATTCTTGTGTAACGGTTTTAGCCACACCAGTAACAGAAGCAAAAAATTGTCTATCGGTTAGATTAAAACAACTTAGTCGTGAGCTTGATTGAAGTAATTATAAATTATCAAATATAAATAATATTAGAGATTATATTTCTCAGTCTTTTGAGAGCGGTAAGAATAAATTGAAAAATAATTAAGGATATTTTTAGAATCGAGCAACCCGCCATTTCTGGCGGGTCCTCATGAAGATAGCACCGAAGTGGTATCTCCGACGTTGGAGTTTCTTACTCCGATGTCTTTATTCTAGCATATATTGAAGAAAAACTCAATCCGAGTTCTAGTTGCATTTTTATAGTGTTATACTCGACGTAAAGCGGAGTAGAGGCTTATGATATAATAAAAATATGGCTCATACTTTGTGTGCTAATAAACATAGTATGTGGAACGGCGATGGAAAAGTTTGCGTCGATGCTTATTCTGTTGAACTTATTAAAAAAATATCAGAAGAAAACCCTGATAAGAAATTTGGCGATAAAGATAACGACTATTCCCTATTGGTTGATATTTATGATTCTTGCCCAGAAAAAGAACCGGATATATGGCGATGCACGAAATGTCTAAGTCTAGTGATTTTCTTTTCTGATAATGAATATGGAATAGAAAAATGCTATGGTTATGTAGTTGATGAAACGGAAAATTTGCCAGATAAAACGTTATATTCAAAATGGGAGGAGTATTTTGTTGAAAATAACGACGCCTTCGAAGAGCATCATGAGAATCTAAAAAATCAAGGTCTAACGCCATACGAATCATTTGAGAGATTCCATAAGGAATCAGATAAGTTAAACTTCGCATATGTAAGTGACGATAAGCTGAAAATTGTTGTAACAGATAATAGTTATAATCCAATTCGCCTTTATAAATTAAAATGGAAGACAGAATAAAGCGTTGATGTTGGAGTTGCAGTCAGTATGGGGGAAGATGCATTGATGAATATGCTTATAAGGTCGCCAATAATCTTTGATATTGATTTTTAGATATCGGTAGTGTATTATTGAATTACAGCGCCTTGGTCTGGATTCGTTCCCGCCAAGGTTTTTTGATTTAAGATAATTTTATGTGATATAGTGAAAATATCGAAGTTCTTGCACGGCGCCGAAGGTACCTACCGCAGGAGCTTCTTTTTTTGCATAAAATAATGATCGTGATACATATAAAAACACAAAGTCAGTTCTCTAGATAGTTTCGGTTAACCGTTTCTGTATATTTTCAACAATTCATTCGCGAGATAGCCGAAAGCGTGTGAGTGGTATAATCATAAATAGAATACTAGAAAAGGAATAACTTTTATGGAAAACGCTCCACGAGTTAATGGTGAAAAAACGATGAATATGGCTACACAATCCAATAGCCCAGATCGAACTGCTAATAAAACCTCAATCGTGAACCGACCATATATCAGAAAAGAAACCATCAATACCGTCGTTGATCGTGATGGAAATGATGGTATGAGGATGGAAGAAATGCCAGCTGGAAAATCAGAAGAGCAAATCGAGAGTGAAAGAGTTGGTCGTGTTAAAATTAATGACGAAATGCAGGCTAGAATGAAGGTGTACTGGGCTGATAAACGAGCAAATGAGCAAAAACAACGTGAAGAATAAGAACGAGTTCGAAAAGAAAAGGCGATGGCTGAAGCCGAGCATCAAAGGATTCTGCAAGAACAAAGAGAAAAAGTTCAAAATGCATATCATCGAAATACTGAAAATGAACTTAATGAAGAGCAAGATAATGAAATGGAAATGGAGATGTAGAATATGAAAACATTTCGATTATCTTCAAATGAAATCAAAATTTTAACGGATATGAAGGGTGGCTGTATTGCATCAGATAGAATTACTGTGGATGGGCAAAAAGTTGGCTACGCTTATCGAGAAGATCCAGATAAGAATTTTTCAAATGATAGTGGATGGAGATTTCTTGCTGGGGATGAAAGCGAGGAATATCTGAATAATCCTAACAATTTTGACGTATTTGAAATAAGCACTATCTGTAATTACGATCCGAATATTCTAGATATTTTAGACGGGAAAATTGGTGAGTCTTATATCAGAGATGGTAATACATTTAAATTAGATTTTTGACCTCAGTTCCCTGACGACGTAACCAATGAAGAAAAATCTATAGACTAGAAATACCGAAGAAAGGGTAGAAATAGATCATAGGATAGGAAAACTATTAGGATATCCCGAAACAGCGATTTAATAGAAACAACATTGGCAATATATTGTGGTATAGTTGTTTTTTTGCAAAATAAGAATATGTTATATTGACAATTTTAAGCATATGTTCTATAATATGAGTTATACGCTCGAGAAAGGCTTAGCCAATCAGAAAGCTTATAGAAAAGAACCATTCAGAAATGAAATATTCTAGTACCTTCAAAACGTAGGAATTAACACCAACTTTGATCAAAGTGGGATACTTATGCAGGAAGCTTTCGTGCGTAGCTACCCCACTTTGCGAAAAGAGAGCTTTGGTTGGGGTTGTTCCGGGATGGTCCCGAACAAAATTTGATTTTGCTAGGGCAAAAGCCCGGAGAGGAGTCCATATGAATATAATTAATTTGACGCCCCACACCGTGAACATCTGCACTGAGGATGGAGATATCGAGTGCTCGTTCAAATCTGAAGGTGTCGCTCGCGCAAGCCAGGTGGCAGTACCTTTCGGTGACGTCAATGGAATCGAGTTGGTCGAGATGCGTTTCGGCCCTACCGTTGATCTTCCTGACCCTGAGGCGGGTACCGTACTTATTGTATCTGCGATCACCGCAAGTGCCGCTAAGGCGGAAGGTCGTTCTACTGATGACCTAGTGCTTACAGCGGATACTGTCCGTGACAAGGATGGCCGTATCGTCGGCTGCAGGCGCTTCGCCCGCGTATAAGGGACCATCCCCCCTACCTACGTTATTTAGAACCCCGGTCTTTATGATCGGGGTTTCCATTTTTATCTTAAAGCATATGCTATAATATGTAATATGAAAGACCCCAATGTGGCAAAAAATGAATCCGAAAAAGACTCTGATTATGATGCCGATTGGGGTGCTGGTTGGGGTAAAGTAGCGGCGTTAGCTAACAATCCAAATCTTAGTGAAGCATCATCTAAGGAGAATCCAGAAGATTCCGATGAATATGAGGAATCTGATGACTATGATAACGAAGACGGCTACGACGACTATGACGATTACGATAGTGAGGATGATGGTTATGATCATGATGAGGATGCTTATGGTGATTATGATGACGGCTATGATAACTATGATGGCGAAGACGATGATTATGATCATGGCGAGGATGCGTATGGTGATTATGACGACGATTATGATGACTATGACGATGATGATGATTACAATAGCTACTATAATGGCGACAATGAGCGCCTAGAGGTAAAAGAAGACGAATTAAAAATTCGAGAAATACCTCTACCGGAAAATATCTTAAAAAAGTATGATTTTATCGAGAAGTTACCTAGTGGTATTGCTATAATGGGTGGTGTGGCAAGGAGTGTAGCGCGCGAGATTTTGACTGGTGAAAAAGAGCCAATCAGGGATATTGATCTTGTGGAAATTACTGATAATGAAGACGAAAGCACAGTCGACCCAGAGCTTCTCGATGAATTAGCACAAACTTATATGCCAGATGATTATGCATTTGGCCATGGAATCGGACTAGACACCTTAGAAGATTATTTCTCTACACGCGACTTCACTATTAATGAATGCCTTATTAAGGACGGTAAGCTTCTCGTGAGTGAGTTAGCGGAAAATGATTTTAAGGAAAATATTATCAGACCAACTTATTATGAAGCCCCATATGACGGAGATAAACTGTCGGGACGGCTTTTCTTGAAAGCGATACTGATGCAGACCGTGATATCGCAAATTTCTGAATCCATACCGTTACTTGAGGATGTTCATGTGAATTTTCAATATATTGGCGATTTTGATACGGCAGTATTTCTTAATAAGGCGATGAGTCGCGGGGTAGAAACAGCGGTAAAATTTACAGAGAATCTTGCTGAATGGGGTGTAGTATACCCAGAATTTGCTGGTAGGCCTATGGCGCTTGCGAAGGATTTACTTACTAATGCATACAATTTCAAATTTAGACCATCTACAGATGAAAGATTTCTAGAACCAGAAGAAGGTCGCGACATGAGCGGATTTTTTGTGCCAAAAGCTATGCAAGAATACCATTCATCCGATCCAGCAATAGCCCGAGCTATAGATGAGTATGATAGTGGCCCAGATTACAGTAATGATGATAATGATGGTGATAATAACGGTGAGCCAGTTTCGGGATATTATACACAGAAAGATTACGATGAGATTAATTTGAGTGTGGATAGTCGTGACATAGAATAAAATCTAAAATTATAGAACTTGTTCTAGTATAATATGTACAAGTAGATCTCCTATTTACGTTTGTTGTTATTCTTAAGTATGGATCTACCTATTTTTATTGGCAAGATTCCGCCAATATTTGTTACAAAGGTCCTGGATCTTAACGTTGCTTATGAAAAAAGCCCCGCCGAAGCGAGAGCTTTAATCAAAGAGCATAGGCTGTTTTACAAACTGCTTATTTTTTCGATCATCTCTTCTATAGAACGGCGGCTAAAATTGCGGAACTTGGTTAAATCAGCATTCCTTGCCTCCTCAATTGTATTGATTCCGGCGTGTCTCAGACAGCTATAAGTGCGAGTAGATAAGTTGAGCACTTCAATTGGACCGTCAACAGGTGCTGTCCTTCCGTATTTTTGTTCATAATACTCGAGAATTATCTTTGCAACAGATAACCCTCCCTCTGTTGCCAATAAACGCGACTGAAGCTCTAATCTGCTCACCATTAGCAATCCCAATTGTCGTTTTATTCTCGGACGCCTAAGTTTTATTTTTGCTTTTGCCAGAATTTGCTTAATGTATCCTCTGGTAGAGCAATATTTCTGAGCAATCTCTTCAAGAGACATACGCTCGCAGCCTAATCCGTAGTGAAGCTTTAAAATTGCGTTTTCCTTCTCAAATAAACTTGAGCAAAGGATACTATAAAGGCAATTTTTCTGATCATCCGTCATTGGATTTTCCCAAAAATGGTTGATTAATTCGGGGCGATTATTAATGGCAAAATCGACCAGAAAGTACTCTTCGTTGGGAATCTTCGTGCGCAAATCAAACTTGTTGATTAATTCGGAGCGATTATCATTGGCAAAAATATCAACCAAAAAATATTCCTCGTTGGAAAGCTTCGTGCGTAAACCATGCTTTTCCAATACTTCTTTGATTTCCTTAGTTTTTTTGGGACCGATTCCACGGATACCAGTGAGATTATCATAGCATGAACAAAGTGCAAGAGATTCGAGCGAATCAAACAGTGTAGTTGCAATAATTTTCTCGATTGACGGGTTACCTAAAAGATTAAGATTCATCATGGTTTTTCCTCCTTTAAAAGGTGACCAAATTTTTTAACTACTTTAGATTTAACCTAACTTTTTAATTACAACATAAACGCTTTAAAATGTCAATATGTCCGTATTAACTCAGAACCTTTGCAACATAACACGGTAAGATTATTGCCATCAAAAAAGTAGATTCTATACTTGAATTAACATCACTTAATAAAAGGAGAATCTATCTATAAATATTATACCAGAACAAATCCTGAATTTTTAAAACCCCTGCGGGTAAATGTGAAAAGCCTCCTAGTATGCTTTGCATACAGGCGTCTGATTCATCGAAATAAAAAAGAGTCGCTACGCTTCTTATTTTAATTTTTAAAACCTAAAATTATAGAACAAGTTCTAAATTTTAAATTTTAAAAATAAAAATAGAGTTCTTCGAACTCTCCTTTTTTATTTCTTTTCATGGAGCCGCCTTCGAGATTTGAACTCGAGACCCCTTCCTTACCATGGAAGTGCTCTACCACTGAGCTAAGGCGGCGGGTCATGTATAAACATGATTGGTGCTGGAGGTAGGACTCGAACCTACGAAGGTGTAACCCGAGAGATTTACAGT
>CAUQEK010000034.1:0-9355 GCA_963517385.1 uncultured Candidatus Saccharibacteria bacterium
ATGCCTACTTCTGGGCCTACCGCCAATCCCTCAGCGGCGGCCAAGCCTACATGGTTTATTCCCGCGAAATCGCGCCAAGGTATTAGTATTGCACTTGAAAAGCTAATTCAGATACCAGTCGTATAAAGTTCAGTAACTTGTAATTTTACGATGGACGTACTATATAATATATAACTTGTAAGTAAATGGAGTATTGAGATGTGGGAAATGACTGAAAACGAATTAAGTGAGATTATCTCAAAATATCAAATGCCAGAAGGTCAATATTCAGTAGAGCAAGAAGGCTCTTTTGGGGAGAGTGAATTTTTCTGGGTTATCAAAAATCAGTCTACTAACCAAAAGTATTTATTAATGAATACTTATTCACATCATGGCGTCGAGGCTGAAGTTGAATATTATCGTGAAGAAGGGTTCGAAAATTTAGAGGCTATTCCAAGAAGAATTGAAACCTTAGAACTCGCAAGTGATGCGGAGGATGAAGTCTCTAAATACTTATTTGGGATGTATTCTATTTTTGAAATGAAATCAATCTAGTGAATAGACACAAAACGCTTTCAAAATCATCCAATTTATGGTAAAATAAATTAAATGAGTAAAACAAACCGTCTAGTTAATAGATATGGTCGCAAAATTCTTGAATCGGAAAATATGCAAATTGAACGCACCTTTTTCCAGCATGGATGTTTTACGACCTACGATCATTCTGTTCATGTCGCTATTATGAGTGTGAAAATCGCTCGCTTTTTCCCGATGAAATTTTCTTATAAATCTCTCGTCAAGGGCGCACTTTTGCACGATTATTTCCTTTATGATTGGCACAATATCGGTGATATGCCAAAGGGTCACGCCTATATTCATCCAATTATCGCCGCCTCGAACGCTAAGCGCGACTTCGATATTAATACTAAAGAAGAAAATATCATCGAATCTCACATGTTCCCACTCGGGAAAGTTTTGCCAAAATCTCGTGAAGCTTGGGTGGTGACAGTCGCGGACAAAATTTGTGCCGTCACGGAATTCTTTAGTTTACGTCTTTCTAAGCGCTATCGCCGTATTAATAAAATGGCTGAACGCGAAACCGCCAAATCCTATCGTCATACCGCCTAGATAGGTCGCGAATATTTACCATTATGGTGTTGTAAACATAACACCGAGTCTAGCAATAAAATATAGTATCTTTTGGTGCTGTATTTTTTATCTTCACCCGTCATTTTTAGCATAAATACGATATAATTATTTATAGATGAAAAAAATTCAATTTCGCTCCGTTGTCGCTATGGCGAACAGTAAACTTAGTATCAAATATGCTGCTATTTTATTGAGTGTTTCCACTTTGATTTCCGCGCTGCTCGGCATCTTCCGTGACCGCCTGCTTAACTCTTATTATCTTGACACTTACCCGACTGGGGTGGATGCCTATACCGCGGCTTTCACCATTCCAGATTTCATGTTCTTCATTCTCACTTCTGGCGCTTTAGCCGTTAGCTTTGTTCCAGTCTTTAATCAGCGTCTTTCTTCTGGTAATAAAAAATCTGCCTGGGAGCTTTCCACCTCCACTTTGAATCTTATGGCGCTAGTGACTTTTATTGCGAGTATTTTTATTATGATTTTCGCGGATCCTCTGATTCGCTATATCGTCGGTCCGGGCCTTGATGAGTCTGGCACTATTCTCGCCATCAATATGACTCGCGTGATCGCAATCAACCCATTTCTCTTTAGCATTGCCACAGTTTTGAACTCTGTTCAGCAAGCAGTTGGTCGTTTTGTTTTTTACTCACTCGCCCCAGCACTTTATAATATTGGTATTCTCATCGGTATCACGGTTTTCACTAATGGGATTAATCTCTTCGGCGTACAAATTTTCGAAGGGGGAATCATGGGGGTGGCGCTCGGTGTGGTTTTCGGTGCTTTACTGCAAATCTTCGTCAGTCTCATTGGCCTCTTCGGTCTCGGTTTTGATTATCAATTCAAGATCTATTGGAAAAATCACGGCTTCCGTTCTGTCTTGAAATTACTTCCAGCTCGTTCGCTCGACCAGGGAATCGATTATGTTTATTCTATTCTGGCCACCAATCTTTCTTCTCGTATGGGTACCGGTACCTTGCGTGCCTTCCAGCAGGCTAATAGTCTTCATCAAATGCCAGTTAATCTTATCGGCGTCGCCATTTCTACGGCCTTCTTCCCGAAATTAACCGAGCAAGTCAATGAAGATTCCTCCGAATTTAACGGCACTTTCCGCCATGCGCTACGGATGATTATCTGGATTTCGTTACCAGTCTCCGTGATTGCCTTTTTTGCTCGTGGCTACATCGTTAGTTTCATTAAAAATAGTGGTAATCCAATAATCGCAAGCGTGCTTGGTTCGCTCGTTGTCGCGATTTTTGCTCAGTCAATTTTTCATATTGCCTCGCGTGGTTTTTATGCCAGACAGGATACCAAAACTCCGTTCGTCGTTAGTATTTTCGCCGTTGGTTTTACTATGGCGCTTTCGGTTATTTTTGCCATTACCGGTTTTGGTCCGGATGGCCTGGGCTGGGCACAATCTATTGGCGCCCTAGCTGAAATCATCATTCTTCTCACTATCCTGAATGCTCGTGCCAAATTCCAACTGCTCGATAAGACTTTTTGGTTAGCCATTTTCCGTATGTTGATCGCCAGTTTCTTCACTGCGATTGCTGCTTATTTTATGACTAAACTCTTCCCATTGCGCGCCACCGATAATTCCATTATTAGTACTATTCCGAAGTTCATTTTAATTTCAGTTTTTGCTGGTCTGGTCTATTTAATATCGAGTTTCCTATTTAATCTTTCGGAAGTTGTGCCAATTTTCGAAAAAATGAGTAGTTTGATTTTTAAGAATGTTAAAATGTTGCCAAAACCTGAGAAGCCAAGCGAGCAGGAAGGTGAATCAGAAAATTCAGCTCAAAATCAGAAACAAGATAAATAATAAATGGTAAAATAGGAACTATGAATAAGACATCAAACAAGACTGCAAAGACTGCGAAATCTACCAAGGATACTAATTCTATGAAAAAATCTGCTACCACCAAGGATGCTTCTGCTAATACCAAGAATACCAAGTCTGACCACAAGGTCATCTCTGACTATAATGGCTATAATTATAAGAAAGTTTTCTGGGAAGATTCTGGGCGTGAATACGAAGATCTTGCCGACCGCACTGCGATTCGTCGTTTGCTACCGAAAAATATGGATAATTTTGTCGATATTTGTGGTGGCTACGGTCGTCTAGCTAATGAATATTTGCCACGTGCCAAGCGTGCTACTTTGTTTGATTATTCCAAACTTAATCTTGAGCAGGCCAGGGAAGAATTTGGCGATAAGCTTCATACTGTTCAGGGTGACATCTATAAGACGCCATTTTCTGATGGTGAATTTTCCGCCCTACTCATGGTCCGTGCTACCCATCATTTCGAAAATCTCGAACAGGTCCTTCGTGAACTTAATCGCATTCTCGAACCGGGTGGTGTGGCGGTGATTGAAGTCGCGAATAAGCGCACGCTGCCAAAGATGTTCCGCTACTGGTTCAAGCAATCCATTCGATAAACAACCATCGAACCTAAAGGAAATTGATAAAGACGGTTTTTATAATTATCACCCAGCCTACGTCGAAGACCTCTTTAGGAAAACTGGTTTTGAAATCATGGATGTGCTTTCGGTTTCGAATTTCCGCAGTCGTACTATGAAGAAAATTTTCGGTACCAAGGCTCTCATTAAGCTCGAAAAAGCCGTTCAGGGTCCGCTGGCTTCTGTGCGTTTTGCTCCAAGTATTTACTATCGCTTGATTAAAACTAAATAATTCTTTCGAGTGAAAATTTTTCAAGAAACTACCTACAAACTTTATCGCAAAACACCGCTTTTTTCTGGTCAATCTAAGTCTCTGAAAATTGCGGTGATTTCCGATATTCATTTTTCGCGCCTCGTGAAAAATCTTAAACTCCGCGCCATTATCAAACAATTTGAGCTTGCCCGTCCTGATTATATTTTTATTCCTGGGGATTTAATTGATACTTTGGAATGTGTAGATTCTCTTAGTGAGCGCGAGCGTCTTCTTAGCTTCCTAAAAAATCTCACAGCTATCTCTTCTGTCCGAAAGTTAATTATCAGTCTCGGTAATCACGATTTTTATCGCATTCCTGAAAATAAAAAAGGTTGGCTTATTGTACGCGATGAGGAATTTCTCAAATCTCTTCGTCAGATACCAAATCTAGTTTTGCTCGATGATGAAATCTATCAAGATGATGATATTTTCTGTTTTGGCTACACTCAGAAAAAATCTTACTACACCGAGGATGGCGTGAATTTTGCTGAAAATGCCGAAGCGCAACTCGAAGATCTCACAAAAACCCTAGCGAATCTTCCCGAGCCACCTGCCGATAAATTGAAATTCGCTCTCATTCATGCTCCGACTCATCTTCAAACTCCTGATATCGAATTTCTATTGCAACCTTTTGACTATATTTTGTCTGGGCACATGCATAACGGTATTGTCCCACCCGTTCTAGATGAATTTTGGCGTAATCAAAAGGGAATTATCTCGCCTACCAAGAAGCTTTTTTCTGGCGCATGTCGTCACACTCTAAAAACTTATGACGATAAACTAATCGTAGTTGGGCCGGTTACTACTTTTCATGCTCACCTTGGTTTGTTCGAAAAACTCAATGTTTTTTATCCTACCTATCTTACCTATCTCGAAATTTCCGATAAAAAAACGTACGCTCGCAAGCCGTACGTCAAACATACTTATAAAAATTGGTAGCGCCAATAGGGTTCGAACCTATGACCTTGAGCTTAGAAGTCTCCTGCTCTATCCAGCTGAGCTATGGCGCCAAGTTCTTTTTATTCTATCACTAAGCAGAAAAAAAGCAAAATATGCCATACTAAGATTAAAGAAAGAGAAAAAGATAGAATACTGACTGTTGTAAATAAAACAATTGTATAAACTATTAAACTTGTGTTATGATTACATGTGTGAAAAAAATAAGTGTCACCGTGGTCCGAGTTCTTTCGTTCCTCGTTAACAGTTTTGAAAAACTTTTTCTCTCCCAAGATACTTTCTTCAAAATCACGATACTTATTTTTTCACTGGTATTATCCAATTTATTCTTTGAAGTATAACCATCTTATACCCTGAAACCGACGCCTTCGCTGTCGGTTTTTTTGTTGTCTCCCTCGAATTTCAAACTAGTGTATAATTATATTTAATGATTCAGCAGACAATTATTAAAATCGAAAACCTCGAGAAAAGCTTTGGTAAAATTAAAGCCGTTCGCAAGATTAATTTAGAAGTTTATGAAGGCAGTCTCTTCGCCTTCCTCGGCATTAATGGTGCTGGTAAATCTACTACTATCTCTATGATGTATGGTGGTCTGAAAATTGACTCTGGTCGCATCACTATTTGTGGCCAAGACGTTGCCACTCATCTCGATAAGATTAAAAATCAAATCGGTGTAGTTTTTCAGGATTCCGTCCTCGATAAAACTCTCACGGTTTATGAGAACCTCAAATTCCGCGCCGGCTTCTATGGTATTTTTGGTCAAGATTTTAAGGCTCGCTATCAAGAATTAGAAAAACTTTTTGATCTTGCCGAAATTAAAAATCAGAAAATCCAAAAACTTTCTGGCGGCCAAAAACGCCGTGTCGATATTGCGCGCGCCATTATCCATCAGCCGAAAATCCTTATTCTCGATGAACCGACCACTGGGCTTGACCCAGGCACTCGCAGCAAAGTTTGGCGTATTATTTCCAAACTTCGCGAGGATTATAAAATGACGATTTTTCTCACCACTCATTACATGGAAGAAGCTGCTGATGCGGATTATGTCACAATTTTGGACAAGGGAAGAATTATTGCTGAGGGTATGCCGCTCGAATTAAAAACTCAATATGCTACCGATGTTTTGCATCTCTACGGCGTGGATGAATCAGAAGTTAAAAAGCTGAAATTACCTTATCAAAAAATCCACAAAGATTTTCAAATCAAAGTTAAAAATTCCGCTGTGGTCACGCAATTAATTGTAAAAAATCCGGAACTCTTTCAAGATTTCGAATTGATTAAAAGTACACTGGATGATGTCTTTCTCGCAGTTACGAAAAGTAAGCCAGGCGCCGATATTTCAGAATCAAAAACCACTAAAACCCAAACGGAGCAAAAATCATGAAAAAATTTCTCAACCTCACTGCTCGTAATGTCAAAGTTTTCTTCAGTGATAAGTCGATGTTTTTCGCTTCACTGATTACGCCAATGATTTTATTGATTCTCTACGTTACTTTTCTTGGTCGTGTTTTTCATAATAGCCTTGATCAAGATGCCTTAGGTATCGCACTTCCAGAAAGCGTAATTAACGCTGTGGTGAACGGGCAAATTCTCGCCTGTCTTCTCGCGGTCTGTAGTGTGACGGTGGCTTTTTCCTCGAATCTTTTGATGGTTAACGATAAGATTACTGGTAGTACCAAAGATATCGATGTTTCTCCGATCAAAAGCCACACAAAAAGTCTCGCCTACTTCACTGCGACGTTTATTTCCACGATTATTATTAATCTTGTGGCACTCGTGCTTTGCTTAATTTATATTCGTACTCAAAATTGTTGGTATTACGAATTAAAGGATGTTTTGCTACTGTTCGGCGATGTTATTCTACTTTCTTTCTTCGGTACCGCCTTGGCTTCTGTGGTAAATTTTGGCCTCAAGACTCAGGGGCAACTCAGCGCCGTGGCGAATATCGTGAGTGCCGGTTATGGTTTTATTTGTGGTGCCTATATGCCAATTTCAAATTTCTCCGCCCTACTCCGTGATAGTATTATGTTCTTGCCAAGTACTTATTTTATGTCATTAATAAAAAATCACGCTCTCACCGCCCCGTTCCAGGAAATGGCTAAGACCGAAATTCCAGCCCAAGCTATCGATGCTGTTAAAACCGCTCTCGACTATAAAATCTCCTTTTTTAATCACGAAGTTCCACTTAATATGATGTATCTCATCGCCATAAGCTCAATTATTGTATTGGTTATTATCTTTGTCTTGCAGAACAAATTCAAGAAACAAGCTTAAAAAGTTTTAGACTTTTAAAAAGAATGTCGTCTTGCCTTTCATTTTTTTGAATATCAGCATAAAGAGAATGCCGCTTACCTCTGACGGAGCATAAGCTTGGCCGAACGGCCTTGAGTGTCTCCGGAACGAGGTATGCGGCATTCTCTCACCTTGAGCGGTCCGATAAAAGGCATGCGGCATTCTTATGCGTTCTCTTACTTAATTAAGTTTTTTTTGTTATAATTATTTATTCAGAAGGAATAAACATGCTAAAATCATTCAAATATTTAAAACCTTATTTTTGGCAATGCCTTTTAATTGTCTTAGGCGTCGCACTTCAAGTTTATACTGCTCTTGAACTCCCAGCTCTAAGTTCAGATATTATGAATAAAGGCGTAGCCGAATCTAATATGAGCTTTATTTTTCAAACCGGCCTACTCATGCTTGGTGTGACTGCACTGGGTTCACTTGGTAGTATTGTTTCATCTTATTTTTCCGCCAAGGTGAGTAGTCGTGTTTCCATGGATATGCGCAAGGATATCTTCGCCAAGGTGATGTCACTCTCATTTGCTGACGTCGAGAAATTTTCTACCGCCTCCCTTATTACTCGTACTACCGGTGATATTTGGACTGTTCAGCGTACGTTAATTATGAGTCTTACTATGATGGTGCGCGTACCGTTTATGGCTATTGGTGCGATTATTCAAGCTTTCCGCACTGCGCCGAACATGACTTGGATTATTGCTGTTTCGGTAGCTATTCTCTTTATCCAGGCGGCGATTTTAATTAGTCTTGCCATTCCAAAATTTAAGGTTTACCAAAAAATCTTGGATAAAATCAACTCCATTACGCGTGAAAATCTCACTGGTATCAAGGTGATTCGTGCGCTTAATAAGCAGAAATACGAAGAAAATAAATTTGAGCGCAGCAATGAAAAATTAAAAAACACAGATATTTATATTTCCAAAGTTATGGCCTTTCAGCAGCCAGTAGTTAATCTAGTTTTTAATCTTTCCGCCGTTCTCATTATCTTTATCGGTGTTTCTAATCTTCATACCGATATGAGTTATCTTGGTCGCATGATTGCCTTCTCGCAATATTCTGCTCAGGTTCTCATATCCTTCCTCTTCTTAACTTTTCTCTTTGTTATGATCCCTCGCGGTAATGTTTCAAGTAAGCGTATCTCTGAAGTCCTTGAAACTAAGAGTCAAATCACTTTTAAGGCCCAAATGACTGAAACGCCTAGCGAGGTTCCTTCTGTAGAATTTAAGCATGTGACTTTTTCCTATGGCAAAAAATCGGAAGCCATCATCGAAGATATCTCCTTCGTGGCTAAAGCTGGCCAAACTACGGCTTTTATTGGCTCCACTGGTTCTGGTAAATCCACCTTAATTAACCTCGTACCACGTTTCTTCGACGCCACCGAGGGTGAGGTTTTAATTAATAATCTCAATATTAAGGAGTATACCGAAAATGCCCTTATGGATAAGATTGGTTACGTTCCGCAGCGTGGTTATCTTTTCACTGGCACCGTGCGCAGCAACATTCTTTATGGTGTCGAAAATCTTAAAAAATCGGAACTTGATGCGCGTATGCGCCATGCCGCTAAAATTGCTCAAGCTGAAGAATTTGTCACTAAGCTAAAAGACCAATACGATGCGCCAATTTCTCAAGGTGGTACCAATGTTTCCGGTGGTCAAAGGCAGCGTCTCGCTATCGCTCGTGCTTTAGCCAAGCAACCTGAAATTTTAATTTTCGATGATGCTTTTTCGGCTCTTGACATGAAGACTGACAAGAAGCTCCGAGAAGATTTGAAGTCGGAAATTCAGGATACTGTCGTGTTAATTGTAGCGCAACGTATTAGTACGATTAAAGAAGCTGAGCAAATTATTGTTCTCGATCAGGGAAAGATGGTAGGGAAAGGGACTCATTTGGAACTCTTGAAAAAATGTAAGGTTTACCAAGAAATCGCGAAGTCTCAATTCTCGGAAGAAGAATTTGCTGATGAAATGCGCCAGGCTAAGGAGGGAAAATAATATGTCTAAAAATTCAAAAAGCACTCAAAAGAAAACTACTCGAGCCTCTAAACAGACTATTAAGCGCTTCCTCGCTTCTGTGAAAAAATATCGTTTTGGTTTGCTCGGCTCGGCGCTGCTTGCTCTAATGTCGGCCGGACTTGTAGTGGCCGGTCCATATCTTCTGGGTCTCATTACTACTGAAGCATTTGACGCTTTGCGTGCTGGTCAGGAAATTAATTTCGCTCGTATCAGCTCACTACTTTTAACCCTAGTTGGTCTCTACCTTATC
>CAUQEK010000035.1:0-8964 GCA_963517385.1 uncultured Candidatus Saccharibacteria bacterium
GTTATGTTGAGGGCTATGTTGCCGCAGTTATTTCGGCTAAATATGCCAAAGAAATGAAACGCCAAATTCTAGCTAAGTTTTCGCGTTTGCCGATGTCCTATTTTGATAAAACTCAGAATGGTGACACTATGTCGATTATGACTACCCCTGTGGAAACTATCGCTGCTTCACTCTCGCAAACCCTTTCTCAAATTATTACCAACTTTACACTTCTGGTTGGTTATCTTGGCATGATGATTTATATCTCCATTCCTATGTCTGCCGTCTCTGTCATTGTCGTGCCTATTTCCATGCTTGCCGTTTCTAAAGTTGTAAAGAAGGGCTCAGAATATTACAAAAAGCAACGCAAAACTCTCGGTAAATTAAACTCTGAAATCGAAGAAAATTATGGTGGCCAGCTCATCATCAAGGCTAATAATCACGCCGAAAAATCCAAACAAGATTTTGCTACTGTCAATGAAAAACTTTATCAGGAAACTTTTAAGGGTGAATTTTATGGCTCACTCACATACCCTATCACCCACCTCTTCCTCGATTTGGCTTTTGTGGGAATTTGTCTGCTCGGTGGCTACTATGCTCTAATTGGCGCCCTTACGGTCGGAAGTATCTTGGCTTTCTTGCAGTATGTCAGTCGTTTCACTCAACCAATTGCCGATACCGCTCAACTTTCTTCCACGATTCAACAAACCCTTGCTGCCGCCGACCGCGTCTTTAACTTTCTCGAAGAACCAGAAGAAGTTGCCGAAGATTTTACTAGTCAATTTAGGTCTATCACTAAGGATGGCAAATTCCGTGGTGAAGTGGAATTCTCTCATGTGAATTTTAGCTACGACGGAGTCAAGCCAATTATTAAAGATTTTTCTATTAAAATCGAACCTGGTATGCAGGTTGCCATCGTTGGTCCGACTGGTGCAGGTAAGACTACGATTGTCAGTCTCTTAATGCGCTTCTATGATATTCAGAGTGGCGAAATTAAAATTGATGGCGTCTCTACTAAACAAATGAAACGCAGTGAAGTGCGTAGTCTCTTCGGTATGGTACTTCAGGATACTTGGCTCTTTTCCGGCACTATCTTAGAAAACCTTAAATATGGCTCCTCTAATGTTACCTTCGAGCAGGTCGAAGCCGCTGCCAAGATGACTGGTATCGACCATTTTATCAAGTCACTTCCAGATGGCTACGAGACTAAAATCTCTGAAGATTCTGATAATATTTCCGCCGGTGAAAAACAGCTTCTCACCATTACCCGCGCCATTATTACTAATCCGAAAATGATGATTCTCGATGAGGCCACTTCCAATGTTGATACACGTACCGAGCAAATTATCCAGCGTGCTTTCGACAAGCTCACCGAAGGTCGCACTTCTTTCGTGATTGCGCACCGTCTCTCGACTATTCGTAATGCCGACATTATCCTCGTGATGAAAGAAGGGAATATTGTCGAGCATGGCAACCATGATGAATTGATGAAGCTTGATGGTTTTTATGCTGAACTCTATAATTCTCAATTCTCCGAAGAAGCGGAATAACATGACTAGAATTGATCTCACGGAACTTCTCGCCTCAGCTGATTTATCGCCAGAGTTTCATGAGTTTTTTCAAGCCGAGCTTGCATCTGGAAAATTCGATTCCTTGCTAGAATTTTTTAATTCAGACTCGTTAGGCTACCAAGAAATTTATCCTGCTCCAACCCAAATTTTTCGGGTTTTTAAATTGCCCTTCGAGAAAATCAAGGTAGTAATTCTTGGCCAAGATCCTTACCACACTCCGGGCGTGGCAGATGGTTTAGCTTTTTCGGTCCAAACCGCTAAACTTGCGCCGAGTCTCCGAAACATTTTAAAAGAGGTAGAATCTGACCTTGGTCAAACTATTATTCAAAGTGGCGACCTTACTCCATGGCTTGAACAAGGTGTCTTTCTCCTCAATAATGTACTAACGGTTGAAAAAGGTCATGCCGGCTCGCACCGTCAAATCGGTTGGGAACAAATTACTAAAGATTGTATTAAGCTGCTGAATATTAAACTTCCGCATGCCGTATTTATCTTCTGGGGTTCTGATGCTCAGACTAAAGCTAAATTCATTGACTCAGCCAAGCATCTCATCTTGCGGTCCGCTCACCCCTCGCCACTTTCTGCTTATCGTGGATTTTTCGGCTCCAGGCCATTTTCCAAGGCTAATCAATTTCTTAAATCTCATCACCTTCAAGAAATTAAATGGTGAAACTATAAAATAAAATCTAAAATCTTAAATCTAAAATAATCTAAGCTATTCATTCTTATCTCCCGTCACATAAAAAATCTCCCATCGCTGGGAGATTTTCTTAACCTAAATTGATTAGATTGAGCGGCAGATTACACCACCACCTTCACGCTTGTAAAGGACGGAAACTTTGTTACCACCAGTAGAGTGGACGGCAGTTTCACCATCACAGGAAGAGTTTACCACGATACTTATAGTGTGACCAGGAGTACCCTTGGATGCATAACGGTCGTTTGAAGTGTTATCTTCGGTACCTTCTGATTGTTGAGTGAAGGTATAGTGGGTGCGTTGACCATTCTTACATTCTTTAGATTCTGGGTCGTAGCTATCAGCTGCCTTGCAGGAGCTAATCTCAAGACTGTATGGTTCTTGGTCTGGGTCAGCGAATTTTTGCTTAGTATCAGTTCCGATGAGATATGCATCATAGAAGTAAGCCCAAGAAGTGCGTTCTGCAGCTTTGAAGACATCTTTATCGATATCTGCGTGACCACTCACGTAGGCATCTTTGTCCATGCTAGGAATTTTTTGGTTGTTATTAGATTGGTATGAGTTTAATTGGGTGGTGATACGGTTTACGTCATTAGCACGTGCAGTATCTCTTTGCATGATTTGCATTGCAGGAAGTGCAATAAATACCATGAGGAAGATCATTGCTGCGACCGCCAAAACGAGCACCACTTCGATGATGGTAAACCCATGTTTAAAATTTTTATTTTGCTTAAACATATGTCTGTTCCTTTCTGAGACTTTGTTTATCTATAACCCAATCATAATCTTTACGTACCAAAAATTCAAGAGGTTTATGCTAAAATAAAGCTAAACCATTATCGGGAAATTTATAAAATGTTTGAACTTCAGTGGATTTTTCTAATTTTCGGCGCAATTTTCGGTGCCATTCTCGGCTCTTTTGCTTGCTGCCAGGCTTGGCGTCTTCGCTTGCATTCAGAAGGTAAAAAACTAGGAAATCGCTCGGTTTGTCTACATTGTGGTCATCGTCTGAGTCGGCTTGAGTTAATCCCGATTTTTTCTTGGCTCTTTCTCGGCGGCAAATGTAAAAAATGTAAAACCAAAATTGGTCTCATGGAATTTTTCTCCGAAATCATTATGGCTCTAATTTTTGCCAGTTTCTCTTTTCGTACTGGCTCATTAATTCAACAAATCTTGCAATATGTCGGCCCACTAGATGTCGCGCCATTAATTATTTTTGAAGTTATCAAGCTTCTGCTTCTCTTTGCGATTTTTACTATTATGTGGATACTACTGGTTTATGACAAAAAATGGTTACAACTGCCAGTCAGTCTACTCCGTCTTGTGATTATTTTATCTGGAATTTATTTTCTCTTTAATCTATATACTAAATACGGACTCAATTTATTAGTTGAAGTTCGTGGTAATGAAGTTCTATTAGTAAAAAATTCTCTACACCTGCAAGATATTTGGCAATATTTACTGCGTGATTTTTTGCGTTTCCTAGGTGCCATGTTGGTTCTCCCTGGCATCTATTTTGTGCTCTATAAATTCTCGAAAGAAACCTTAGTTGGCGGCGGTGATTTTATCCTTTTAATTTCCGTCGCGCTACTCCTTGGCCGCTGGGAACTCGGCGTTATTGAGCTTGGCCTCTCGAACCTCATGGCCGCCATCGCCAACTACCGAATGCTAAAAAATCCTAAAAATCGTCAACCGTTTGGTTTCGCCCCCTATATTATTCTAGCTTGTATATTCACGCTGCTTTTCCAAAGTGAAATTTTGCGCATCATTTTTCTGGTTTACTAATTTTTCGATTTGCTGCAGATTTTTCCTAGCTATTAATCTTCTGACTTTCTACAGATTTTTTCTAGCTACTAATCTTCCGATTCACTATGAAATTTTTCGTGCACTTCTTTTAAGTGCGGATCGGTGATATGTGTATAAATTTGCGTAGTCGAAATATTTGCATGCCCCAGCAAACTTTGTACCGAACGAATATCCGCGCCGTTCATCAAGAGATCAGTAGCAAAACTATGGCGCATGGTGTGTGGCGTCACATGTTTAGTAATGCCAGCCAGCCTTGTATATTTTTGCACAATTCGCTCGATGGAGCGTGGCGTTAATCTACGAAAATCACCACTCGTAGATGGAATTTGTTGGTTCGCAGAATTATTTAGAAATAGCGCCGGCAAAGTATCGGTTCGCATATTCAAGTATTCTTCGATACATTCCGCCGTGGACTTGTCGATAAAAATTGGTCGATCCTTTTTGCCCTTACCACGCACCATAAATTCTCGGCGTTCCAAATTAATCGAATCGCGATTCAAACTACAGAGTTCCGACACGCGTAGGCCGCCAGAAAAAAGTAGTTCGATAATCGCGCGGTCTCTTAATCCCGATTCGGTATCCAGCGGAATTTCTGCTAGCAGTCTTTCAATCTCATCAAAATGTAAAAAGGTTACTTGCTTTTTTGCGGCTCGTGGTAAATCAATTAGGGAAGGATCTAAGCTTTTAATTCCACGCTTGGCTAAATATTTGAAAAAGCCACGTAGTGCAATCAAGTGGTAGCTCTGGGTTAGTGCGGATAAACGCTCTTTGTTTTGATTGTCTGAAAAACGATTCAACTTCAAACGAAAACGACGTAAAACCTCTGGTGTGATATCAGAAGGTTTAATCATTTCTTGACCTTCAAAATCTTCTGTAATTAGGTCAATAAAACGTGCCAAGTAGAGTCCATAGTTTTCTACGGTTTTCGTCGAACGGCCTTTTTCAATTTCCAGTGATTCCAAAAAATCTGCCACTAATTCAGAAATATCCATAAGAGTAATTATAACACCCTATGCTATAATGTGATTATGGATAAAACTGATTCTGTGAGTGAACTCTTTAGTGACCAAAACAACCAAAATGCCAAGCAAATCCAATATGATGAAGCTGTTGTCAAAAGTCAAATTGATATGGTTGGAAAGCGTGTCGAGTACGAACCGACTTCCGGTAGTTCTGTAGTGATTGAAGAAAAAGCTCCAACTTCTGGTGAGGTGCTTTCGAACGGTTTTCCAGCCGGTGTCGGTCCTAATGCCGCTCCAGAAACTCCAGCTATAAAAGAGCGTACTAAACTTAATCTAATTCAGCGCGCCAAAGATTTTTTCACTCACGCCACCAAACGCCAAAAAATTATCATGATTGCGGCTCCTGCCAGTCTCGTTGTTCTAGCCATTCTCGTCACCATCATTGGTCAGGCCACCGGTGCCTTTAAGACCGATTATTCTGTGACTTATTCCACGGCGAAGGAAATTAAGAATCAGATCACCAAAATTCGCGGCGATGTCAGTTGTAATAAAATTTCTGAATATGCTTCGAATTCTGCTACCTCGAATGAAATTTACCAAAAATATATCGAAGATTGTAAACAAAATATGGCCGGTATCGATAGTAATTTAGTTACCAAGCTCGGCGATTCTGCCGGCGTCTTGAAAGATCCGGAAATTGGTCGTAAATTTGATGCCTTCCGTACAGTTTTTAATGCTACGAATGGCGGCGATGAAGATATTAATAAAGCTCTCGATCTCTATGCTGTCTGGCATAAATGGAGTGTGATTGAAGGAAATAAGACTTCCGACTGGACTGAGGCCGATATTCTTAATGCTACCAAAATCTTGCACGAATCTGGCAATCAGCGTCTAAAAGATTATGGTGAAAAATGGGCTATCCTCAAGACTCAGGCTAATGAAGCGACCTATCGTTGGTTGCATTCTTCTAGCAAAGATGATGGTTCGGTCGATTTTGTGCAAATGCGTCGCGATGCTGATGATGCGAAAAATGCCTTCAATGATTTTGAACGCAACGAGCGCCCAAATTTGCTTACCGAATTTCCTCTGAAATTTGTCGACCTCGCCAAAGTCTACGCTAAGTTCGAAGAATTGTATGAAGTCATTCGTAAAACTTACGAAGAAAACTATAATTTCCGTGCCGGTGGCTGTCGCGAATTAATCAATTCAGTTCGTTGCGAATAACCTCTGAAATTGTGATATACTGGGGGAAATATCATGATTTTAGAAGGGAGAAAAGCATGGACGAAAGCACAAGAACAGATTTTATTGAACGTACTTTGGTAATTTTGAAGCCGGATGCCGTTCAACGTGGTATCGTCGGTGAAATTTTACAAAGATTTGAGCGTGTCGGCCTCAAGATTGTCGGCATGAAGATGGTTAGCCCAGATCAAGAATTATTTAAGCAACATTATGAAGGTATCGGCAAGTTAATTTCTCGTCGTGGCGAAGAAACTTATCGTTACAATCTCGACTATATGATGAGTGGCCCGATTATCGCGATGTGTCTCGAAGGTATCGAAGCCGTCGCTTTGGTTCGTAAGATTGTTGGTTCCACTGAGCCAAAATCTGCCGAGATGGGTACCATCCGTGGTGATTTTTCACATATGAGCTTTGGCCACGCCAATTCTCATGCTCGCCCAGTGCCAAATCTCGTTCACGCTTCCAGTAATCTCGAAGAAGCCAAACAAGAGGTCGCACTCTGGTTTACCGAAGCTGAGACTTACGATTACGAAGATTTGAACGAAAAATACACTCGCTAATCGTTAACAAAAAAGTACCTCTACCAGGGTAAAATAAAAGTACCCTCACCAGGGTAAAATAAAAGTACCTTAATCGGGGTACTTTTATGTTGACTCACCCCGAAATAGCCATAAGCGTGTTTAGTTTACAGTTGGCTCATTCGAAATAGCCATAAGCTTCTATCAAGATTTTGGTTTTTATGGCATAATAAACATATGTGGTTTTGGATTTCATTTATCCTGCTCGGACTGGTGCTTTATATTCCGCTCGGTATTCTGATTATTCTTTTTATTTTCTTCCCGATTGCTGGATTTTTGAATAAGAAAAACAATCCTGCCGTCTTTAATTTTGCCATGAATGGTGGCATGGTGGTGCTCTTCATCGCGGCTATTTTAATTCACGGTGGCTTTTTTGGTTGGTATAACCAGGCCGAATCGCCCTTCGGTATCAATGTTTGGGTCGACCGTTCCGTGGAAAATGATTTCTATCGCAGGGAAGAGAAAAACGGGCAAATTCATCTCACTGTTACGGACAAAAATTATTCTCCGAACTTGCCGAATTTCCTTGAAAGCAATGGAAAAATTCATTTTGATGTCACGAATCGTGCGGCCGAAAATAAGCATCTCGATCTCACATGGACTGTTGAGTTGGATGGGCAAAAATACCAAAGAAATAATCTCCCCACCGACACTGATTCGACGCTTTTTGGCCCAGGTTTTTCTCTGAAATACGGTGAAAATATCGTGAAAGTCACGGCTTCCAATAGTCTCGGCTATTACACCACTTCGTTGGTAATTAATCGTTTGCGTACGGAAGATCTCTGTAACGAGGAAAGCAATCAAAAAGTTTCCATGTGTGAGAATATCCTTTCTGCCAAGGAATCTGCCGCTAAAAAGAAGCAGGCTAGTAATAATTCAGGTAACATTCTCAATCTTTCGGAAAATAGTTTCTGGCCTAGATGATATGCCTTTGATGGTATAATTATTACAAAGGATAACTTATGACTTTTGATTTTAAAAAGGAATATAAAGAATATTACTTGCCGAAGAATAAGCCAAGTATTATTGATGTTCCGAAGATGAGTTATATTGCCGTTAGGGGCAAAGGAAACCCTAACGAAGAAAACGGTGATTACCAGAATACGCTTGGGTTACTTTACGGAGTCGCTTATACGATAAAGATGAGTTATAAGGGCGATCATAAAATAGATGGGTTCTTTGAATATGTCGTACCGCCGCTAGAGGGCTTTTGGTGGCAAGATGATAAAGACGGTATAGATTACGACCACAAAGAACAATTAAACTTTATCTCTATTATTCGCTTGCCAGATTTTGTAACGAAAGCTGACTTCGATTGGGCGATAGCCGAAGCTACAAAGAAAAAGAAACAAGACTTCTCTAGGATAGAATCCCTAACTTATGACGAGGGTTTATGTGTCCAATGTATGCATATTGGTAGTTACGATGACGAACCAGTAACCGTTGAGTCAATGCATAAATTCGCCGAAGATAACGGCTATAAGCTAGATATAACAGATACTAGATATCACCACGAGATTTATCTAAGCGATCCTAGAAAATGCGACGCGGATAAACTCAAAACCGTAATAAGGCACCCGATTAGAAAGGCATAGTATGGCAAGCACAAAAGAATATCGCGATTTTATCCTAGAGCAGCTATCAGAAGCACCAAATATTACTTGCCGACCAATGATGGGCGAATTCTTGCTATATTCTAATAGCGTCTTATTTGGCGGTATTTATGACGATCGTCTGTTAGTAAAAATTGTTTCAGAAAACGAACAATACAAAATGGCCGAAGAAATTCCATACGACGGCGCAAAGCCAATGTATTTTATGGAAGATGTTGATAATAAAGATAAACTAGCAGAAATAGTCACTAACACCGTTAAGGGGCTAAAATAAGTAAAGCATTACCTGCAATAGATATATAAGAGGCATATGTCGGCAAGAATCACGCAGAATTCTTTAAATACGATAGCGATATTATCACTAAAGTTAATGAAGGAATAAAAGCCAATGAAAATATCATCTATATCCGCAATCTCATGAAAATAATCAAACATAATAAACGACCCTATGGGTCTTTTTCTTGTTTGGTGATCTCTGCGGGAGTCGAACCCGCGTTGACGGGATGAAAACCCGTT
>CAUQEK010000036.1:0-8262 GCA_963517385.1 uncultured Candidatus Saccharibacteria bacterium
TCAAGAAACGGGAATGTGATTTTTGGATGCTAGGAGAGACATTATTAGGAGGTCGAGTATCATTAGCGGATTTTGTTTATGGAATTTTGGTAATGCTCATGGTCTTTTATGTATGCGGGAACTCGGCATTAACGATCGCATTGTTTATGGTAGGATTTTTATTCTGTTATGGTCTGATTATTTGGGTTTTTACACATGATAAATATTCGGAGCAAATGCGGAAAAGCCTAGCGAATATCTGGTTCTTTTCGATGATGTTAATACCATTATGGGGGTTAACGATTATGGCTTGTCGAAATTGGGCAGAACTTTTAGTGTGTATAGCGATAAGCATAACGTTATTCGCAATGGGGGTTTGGCCGTTGGTTTCAGATGATGACGACTTTCAATTCGATGTAGAAGAGGAAGAATGTGAACCTGAAGAAATGGAAGAGAAGTAAAAATACTTTGCGAACCTCGCGTTGAATCACTAATTTCACTAAAATTTTTAAATCCCCTCAATGAGGGGATTTTTGATGTATAATATAAGCATGAAAATTTTACAATTGAACGTATGGATGGGAAAAGTGGAGGGGGAGTTAAAACGCTTTTTAGAAAATAATAAATTTGATGTAATCTGTATGCAGGAGGTAATGAGCTCAGAGAATTGCCAAGTGCATTTGGCGCGACTTTGTTTTGATGCAGAGGCGATTAAGCAGGCGACTGGGATGCCGTATGCTTATTTTTCGCCAAACTGGAGTAGTGATATAGCGGACGGAAGTTTTGAACTAGGAAATATGATTTTAAGTAGAATTCCGTTTCGTTCGACGATGAACACTTTTGTGAACGGGGAATATACGGAACATACGATTCTGGAAAAAATGTGTTCAAACAATTTAAATGTGCAGATAGTAGAATTAGAAAACGGAGTAGTGATCGCAAATCATCACGGATTTTGGCGTTTGCAACCACTCGGAGATGAGGATACGGTAAAAGCATTTAAGCATTTGGCGGAGATTATTCAGCCATATCAAGATAAGCCATTCGTGCTTTGTGGTGACTTGAATGTGAGACACGAAGCGCCAGCGATGAGAGAATTGGACTTTTTGCGTGATTTGACGTATGAAAATGGAGTGAAAAATACGCTTTCGGGTTTGAAATTTAATGGCGATGTCCCATGTGACCATATTATGCCAAACGATAAGTTGGAAGCGAAAAATTTCATGGTACACGAAGGTTACGCTTCGGATCACTTAGGAATTTCGGCTGAGATCGAGATAAAATAAGCAGTTAGATTCTGAGAAATAGGGAACCCCAATTGTGAGATTGGGGTTTTTGGGTGTAATGTTTGGGATTTATAGTGTGGGATAGGAATTGTAGCGGGATTTTTCTATGAGATTAATCGTGGCAGGGTCTTTTTCGCCGGTAAAAAATTTATCCAGGGCCTTTTTGAAACAGCGGTTATTCGGATCGATTTCAGAAAAAAGAGTGAGACAGGCGTGTAATTTTTGAGTATTAATGGTACCGAGAATATCGCGGACATCAAAACCTTTTTTGGTGGCCTTCATGAGAACTTTGAGAGATTCTTCGAGGCGTGGTTTAAGAATGGGGTGCTCGTAGTAGGCGACCGCTTCATGAAAACTACGAAGGCCAATGCGATTATTGAGTTCATCCCAACCGTAACCTTTAAGCTGCGGAAAAATGAAGTTAATCCAATAAATATTAGACATGAATTTACGTTGTTTAATACTGTCTAGGAGCCTCTCGTAGGTGGTATTTTTGATTTTGCCGTTATCGTGATAATAGGTGAAATTTTGATTTTTAAGAAAACGCTCGAGTTCAATTTCTGGTTCGGGTTTAGGAGTGATTTTAGGAAAAAGACTGAAGAGAGGCTTGAAATCATTGGCAAATTTTTCATTTCTGGCCTCAATCAGAAGCTCATCGGCATAACGCCAAACATCGTCTTTTTCGCGGAAGTGACGAGAAGTGATAGTGGCGGTAATTTTTTCAAGATTTTTACGGCGAAAACGCTTGGGCACGGCTTTATAACCATCACTAAAATTATAACCACCACGGATTTCACTGGAGATGGTACCAGAAGCGAGATATCTTTTGACAAAACGGTCGAGATAGTTTTCGGGATGAGCGCGAAAATAGGCGACAGCATAGAGATCAGTGAGGCCTTGAGGAAGTTTAAGGATAGCAAAATGATATTCGATACCAGGCCATTTTTCGTAACGTTCCTTTAGCTGAAGCTCAGGGAAGAAACGATGAATTTTTTCAACAGTTAGTTCGCGATCTTGACACCAGTAAGGACGCCGCCAGCCACTGAAACGGGAGTAGCTGATATCTAGGTCGAGCGGGTAGAAACCGGTAAGCATTTCGAGGCGGTCGATAAATTCGGTTTGATTAATTTGAAAATTAATGGTGTTTGGAGTAAGTTCTTCGATTTCGAGTTGGTAGTAAACTTCGTTATCGTCCGGGAGATGGACAAAACGATTGCCGGGCCCGTGAGCGGATTTAAAAAGTTCTTTGGCGTTAAGTGCGCGTGGATTTTTGTCGGGTGTAATACTGACGTAGAGGATCAATTCATTATCGATGAGATAAATTTTTTCGAGGCCGTATTCGTCAAAGCTAAATTTTGAAACATTGTATTCACGAAGATAAAGCACCTCAAAGAGGTCAAGGAAGAGTTTGACGGTATCTAGAGGTAAGTAGGACATTAAGGTTATTGTAGCATAAGATAAAAATATGAGAGGGGGTTGTTGGTTAAAAGTTTTTAAAAGGACCTCTTTAACAGAGGTCCTTTTAGGTTTATTCATTGAATAAATTATTTGTTCAATGGTTTGTGGCAGAGCCACCAGTCTTCACAGGTGAATTCGCCGGCCTTAGCAGCGGCTAGGCGTTCTTTGATGGTTGCGACATCTTTGGCTGGTGGAACAATAACATCAGCGCCGAAGAGCTCGTTGTTTGGCCAGTTGGCAGGAAGGGCAACTTGATGTTCTTCAGAGGTCTGGAGACCCTTAACCATACGGAGAATTTCGTCCATATTGCGGCCAAGCTCTTGTGGATAGTAGAGAATTGAGCGAACTTTACCTTCTGGATCGATGATAAAGACGGCACGAACGGTGTTGGTATCGTGGTTTTTGCCTGGATGAATAAAACCAAGTCGACCTGCGACTAGACCAGTGTCGGCAATAATCGGGAATTCGATTTCGGTGTCAAAATGTTCTTTGATCCATTCGGTCCACTTGATGTGGGAGAAAACCTGGTCGACAGAAAGACCGAGAAGTTCGGTGTTCATGGCGCGGAATTTGTCGTAATTCTTTTGGAAAGAGACGAACTCGGTGGTACAAACAGGGGTGAAATCTGCTGGGTGACTAAAAAGTACGAGCCATTTGCCAGCATAGTCACCTGGAAGGGTTTTTGGGCCATGAGTGGTTTGAACTTGCATAGTTGGTAGCATTTCGCCAATTAGAGGGATATGCTGAATTTCATTATCATTCATAAAAATTTATCCTTGTTAAGGTTTTTAGATATTTGGTCGGGAAGACCCTTAATTTTATTATCAAAGTTGCGCTATTGGCGCGGGAAATCATTTTCAAGGTCATACGACCATATTTATTTTAGCACAAAAATGGGTTTTGTGATGTAAGGTGATTATGAAAAAATCGTTGTATGGGCGAACCGTGTTTTCGTCTAACCTTGGAGAATATGAAAAAACAGGCCTTTAGGGGCTGCTTTTTCATATGGATGACGATGACCTGTTTTATGACGAATTGGAAGATGATAATGGAGATATGATAAAATAAGGACTGATTATGGAAGAAGCAAACTTGAGTGTGGAGGAAAAAAGATTTCTTGAATGGATGGAACGCAAAGAGCGTATTCATAACGTTGGAAGGCTGCCTGCGATTTCTGAAAGAGAGGTTTGGTGGGTAGCTGTTGGCGAAAATGTCGGTGTGGAGATAAACGGTAAAAGTGGACGCTTCAGCCGTCCAGTATTGGTGTATAAAAAGTTGAGCAAATTTGGTTTTCTAGGTATACCGCTAACTACTCAGGAACATACAGGTTCGTGGTATGTGTCGTTTGAATTTCAAGGTAAAATGAGTTATGCGGCACTTGCACAGATTAGAGTGATGAGTGTATCTAGACTTTATGGCAATGCAATTGGACAAATTTCCAGGGCTGATTTTAAGGCTATCTGTAAAGGGTTTGATAGCCTCTATCATTTTGATTTTCCTGCACCACTTGAATAAAAAATTTGCCCCAACCTTTCGGTTGGGGTGTGTGCGGCTAGATGCCGAATATATTTGCATTATAGCAAAAAGGAGCTGCAAAAACAATAGTTTTGAGGCTTTAGTAAAATATCATAGTGTATATACTCACTTCGTTGCATGGGTGAACTACGTTCTCGCCCAACTTTGGGGAATATAAAAAACAGGCCTTTAGGGCCTGATTTTTTCATATGGCTCCCCCGGTCAGGCTAAGCTTTTGCAAAAGCAAAAGCTTTCCATAACTGCCTCACTCGGTATAAGTAGAATAAATTCTACTTATACACTCGTTTCGTTGCATGGTCGAACTACGTTTTCGCCTAACCGGCGGTAGCGAGAATAAAAAATAATCCCGAAATATGGGATTATTCAATAATTTTGGCTCCCCCGGTCAGGCTCGAACTGACAACCTCGAAGTTAACAGCTTCTTGCTCCACCATTGAGCTACAGGGGATTGTTCTTTAATTATAACGCAGATAATTCATTCTATCAAGAGACAATGTTATAATTTAATAAAGAAGAGATTGAGGTGCAATGTTCAGAGTTTCAGATTTGACGGTGGCGATTAAGAAAAATCAGCAAGTGGTGCTTCGGGGGGTGAATTTTGAGATTTTGCCGGGAGAAACTTTGGTACTTAAAGGAAAAAACGGTTCTGGTAAATCGACACTGTTAGGAGCGATTATGGGGGATCCACGATATGAAATTTTGAAGGGAGAAATTGAATTTTGTGGAGAGAAAATTCAGAGTTTAAGTACTGAGAAACGAAGTCTTCTCGAGATGTTTTTGAGTTTTCAGACGCCGCCGGAAGTAAATGGAGTTTCTACGACAGAAATTGTGCGAACTGGATTAATGGAACGTGGTGAAAAAATGCGGCTCGATGAGGTGCGTAATGGCCTGATGGCAAATCAAAAGCTTTTGGGGCTTCCGATGTTTTTTATGGAGCGTGAATGTGGGGTGGGAATGTCTGGAGGAGAAAAGAAAAAGAACGAGATTTTACAGATGTTGGCTTTGAAGCCAAAATTTTGTATGTTGGATGAACTGGATTCGGGGTTAGATATGGAATCGGCGGGAAAGATTTCGCAAATTTTGGCGGATTATCAGCGAGAAACAAACGCGAGTTTTTTGATTATTTCGCATAATTTGAGGATTTTGGAAAAATTGAAGGTGGATAAGGCGGTTGAGTTGGTGGGCGGAGAACTAATAGTGGTAGAAAATGAGCGTGGCGATGAGAAGTCGAAGAGATTTTCAGAAAATGAGTGTGGTGATGAGAAGTCGGCGAGAGCATTGGACGATAGGGGCGTGATAGGCGAGAGCGGCGTGATGGACGAGAGGGGTGTGAAGTGAAAAAAGAGGTAGTGCGTCGAGCGGCGGAGGCGATTCATCGACAAAAAAGAGAACCGGAATGGGTATTAAAAAAGAGACTTCTGGGGGTGCAGGCTTGGCAAAAACAGAATCTAGGGAAGATGTTACCAGGGGTAGAGGAGTTAATTTCGCAGATTGACGCAGGTGGGATTCGATTTTATAAGGAAGTGGATGATGTTGAGGTAAAAACTTCTTGGGATGAGGTTCCGGCGGAAATTCGAGAAACTTTCGAAGCTTTAGGAATTCCAGAGGCGGAAAAAGAGGGCTTGGCTGGCGTGGGGGCGCAATTTGATTCGGAGGTGGTTTATCACCGAATGCGCGAAAAATTAGCGCAATCTGGCGTGGTGTTTTTGCCACTAGAGGAAGCAATTCTTGCAACAGAGAAGAGCTCAGAGGAAGATTTGGCAAAATATGGGGCGCCAGTGGGTGAAATCTTTTTAGAGCATTTTATGAAGTTGATACCAGAAAATGATCATAAATTTGCGGGGTTACACGCGGCAATGTTTAGTGGCGGGTCATTTATTTATGTACCTAAGGGGGTGGCGGCGGAGCTACCAATTCAGAGTTATTATCGAATGAATGAACCGGGGATTGGGCAATTCGAACATACCTTAATCGTGGTAGATGAGGGAAGCGAACTGCATTTTATTGAGGGATGTTCAGCGCCAAAGTATGAAAAAAATAATCTACACGTGGGATCGGTAGAGATTTTTGTAAAAAAGGGGGCAAAAATGCGTTTTTCGACGGTAGAAAGTTGGTCAAAAAATGTGTTCAACTTGAATACTAAGCGAGCGCTTGTGGAAACGGGCGGGGAAATGGAGTGGGTCTCAGGGACTTTTGGCTCGAAGGTGACAATGTTGTATCCGACGACGATCTTAAAGGGAGAGGGGGCGAAAATGGAATATTTAGGGATGAGTTTGGCTTCAGGTGAACAAATTTTGGATTCCGGAGCAAAAGCAATTTGCTTAGCAGACAATACCTCGGCAATTATCCGGAGTAAGTCGGTGTCGAAAAATGGGGGTGTGAGTATGACGAAAACTCTGGCGAAAGTAGGGAAGGGGATAAAAGGAGTGAAGGCTTACATTGACTGTAAATCGTTAATTTTAGATAGTGAGTCGCGATCTTATGCGGAGCCGATGGTGGATGTGAATTCTGGGGAGGCAGAAGTAACGCATGAGGCTTCGGTGGGGAAATTATCAGAAGAGATTTTATATTATCTTGCGACACGCGGAATTGGCGAGGAAAAAGCGAAGGAGATTTTAATTCGAGGATTTTCGGAAGAAATTACGAAAGCTTTGCCACTAGAATATGCGATGGAAATGAATAACTTAATTAAGTTAGAAATGCAGAATATGTAGCATGAATACAAGATTTAAGCATAAGCGAAATAGACTGTAAATGTGCGCTAAATTTGAGTAAAAAATAGACTAAGAATTGAATAAAAAAGTTAAGGATAAGCGAAATGTACAGAGAAGAATTTGAGATATTTGAGAAAAATGAGTTGGATGAAATCCTGCCTTTTGTTTATCTAGATAACGCGGCTACTATGCAGAGATTGTCGGTTGGACTTTTGGCTGAACAAGATTTTTATACAAAGAAAAATGCGAATCCTTTGCGTGGAGTCTATGAATTGTCGGAACTTGCGACGGCGGAACTTTGGCAAGCGCGTGAGATAACTGCTAAGTTTTTAGGTTGTGAACCACTAGAAGTGATTTTTGTGAAAAATGCGACGGAGGGACTAAATTTACTAGCTAATGGAATTGAGGGGTGGCTAAGCGAGGATGGGAGCCATGAGGGGGAGATCTTGGTGGATTTAGAGTCTCATCATAGTAATCTTTTGGCTTTTTCGGAACGTTACGGGGAGAAAGTGCGAATTACGGAAGATCTCGTGAGTGAGATGAAGCTGGATCTTGAACGTGCAAAGACTGAGGGGGCGGAACCAAAAATCAAAATTGTGGCGATGACGGGAATGAGTAATGTGACGGGGGTGGATCGAAGTGGCATCGCGAAAGAATTGAGGAACTTAGGCTTTCAGGGGCTAATTTTGATGGATGCGGCGCAATTAGTGGCACATAAGAAGATTGATGTGAGGGAATTAGGGGTGGACGGCTTAGTATTCTCGGGGCATAAAATTGGAGCGCCAATGGGTGTGGGAGTAGTATATCTTAGGTATGATTTGATGAAGAAGTTGAAGCCGTTAAATTATGGGGGTGAAATGGTGGAATCAGTGAAGCTTGCGGATGGTAAAGTGAAGATGAGTTTTGCGCCGGGGCTGAGTAAGTTCGAAGGTGGGACGCTAAATATGGGAGCGATTGCTGGACTTTCTGCGACGGAAGAATTTTGGCTGGAGCATTCGGAAATTTATGGTGTAGAAGAAAAATTAACCGAAAAAATCCGGGAGGAGTTAGGGAAAGAAGAAAATATTGAACTATATTTTGCAGAAAATGGAATTATTAGTTTCAACGTAAGGGGAGTGCATGCACATGATACGGCGCAGGTTTTGGCGGATTTTGGTGTCATGGTGCGGGCGGGAATGATGTGTGCAGAGCCATTTTTGACAGAGAAAAAGATTGGGGCAGTGGTGCGAGCGAGTTTGGCTTTTTATAATACAAATATAGATGTTAAATATTTCTTAGCTTGTCTTAGG
>CAUQEK010000037.1:0-7556 GCA_963517385.1 uncultured Candidatus Saccharibacteria bacterium
ATGGGTCTCCGCTCGTGTCAATGGTCAGCCAGTTCAGGTTGAATCGGCTAAGGTCACTCACGTCGATGCCGCTCACAAGGAAATTCTCGGTATTTCTGCCGCTCTGATTCCATTCGTGGAAAAGAACCGTGTTGACCGTGCACTCATGGGTTGTGCCATGCAGAAACAGGCTGTGCCTCTTCTCCGCAATCAAGCTCCAACTGTTGGTACCGGTATTGAAAATGATATCGCTCGCGCCACCTCTCAACTTATTGTCGCCGAAGGTGATGGTGTAGTTGAAAAGGCCGACGGTAACTCCGTAATCGTGAAATACGCTGACAAAACTTCTAAGGAATACTTTGTTGAGCATTTCGAACAAACCAACTCTGATCAATGTTACAACCAACGCTGTGTGGCGGTGCGTGGTCAAAAAGTTAAGGCTGGTGACACTCTTATTGAAGGTGCCTCTCTTGAAAATAATGAACTCGCTCTTGGTCGTAACCTTCTCGTGGCCTTCATGCCATGGCGTGGTTACAACATGGATGACGCCATCGTGATCTCTCGCAAGCTTGTCGAAGATGATACTTTGACCTCTATTAATATTAAAGATTTCGACGTAGAAGTTCGTGAAACCAAGCTTGGTCCAGAACAAGTTACTCGTGATATCCCTAACGTTTCAGAACACGCTCTGCGCCACCTCGGTGAAGACGGTATCGTCACGGTCGGCTCTGAAGTAAAGAATGGCGACATCCTCGTCGGTAAGATTACTCCTAAGGGTGAGCAAGAACTCAGTTCTGAGGAACGTCTCCTTCGTGCCATCTTTGGTGAAAAAGCCAAAGACGTCCGCGATACCTCAGTCCGTATGAGTGGTGGTACTTCCGGTAAAGTTATCGGCGTCCGCATTTACACTCGTGAACAAGGTCATGAACTTAAGGCTGGCGTTCTCATGCAAATCAAGATCTACGTCGCTGAAATGCGCAAGATCCAGGTCGGTGATAAGATGGCTGGTCGTTACGGTAACAAGGGTGTAGTTTCCCGCGTACTTAACGTCGAAGATATGCCATTCATGGCCGATGGTACCCCAATCGATGTCCTACTTTCCCCAATGGGCGTGCCTTCTCGTATGAACCTCGGTCAGCTTTATGAAATTCACATCGGTATGGCTGCTCGTATCCTTGGTTACAAGGTTGCAACTCCATCCTTCAATGGTATTCCTGACGAAGTTATTTCAAAGGAACTTGAAAAGGCTGGTATCGATAGCAATGGTCGTACCCAACTTTACGATGGTCTCACCGGTGAACCATTCCACGAAAAGACTGCAGTTGGTGTGATGCACATGATTAAGCTTCACCACATGGTCGAAGATAAGATTCACGCTCGTTCGACTGGTCCTTACACCATGGTTACTCAGCAACCTCTCGGTGGTAAGGCTCAAAACGGTGGTCAGCGTTTCGGAGAAATGGAAGTTTGGGCTCTTGAAGCTTATGGTGCTGCCAGCATCCTTCAAGAAATGCTCACTATTAAATCTGATGACGTTTACGGTCGTGCTAAGGCTTACGAATCCATTATTAAGAACGAACCAATCCAAGGTCCTAAGCTTCCTGAAGGTTTCAACGTCTTAGTCAAGGAACTTCAAGGTCTCGGTCTTAAGGTTGATCTTCTCGATAATGGGGAAGCACGTGATGCCGACTCTGTAATCGAAGACACTTCTCGTGAAATTGAACGCGCTCAAGATGACCGTCAGATTTACGCTAGACATAATGTTCATATTGAAGATGACAGTAATGACACCATCGATCTTACTGAAGAAGAAACTGAAGAAGCATTAACTGAAGATGGAATATCAATAACAGAAGGAGACGACGATAACGTCGATCTCGGAGAGGAGCTCTAAAATATGGCTTGGATGGATAATTATATCTCAGCCAGCGACTTCGATTCAATTCGTCTTTGCGTAGCAAGCGCCGAAGACATCTTGAGCTGGAGTTATGGTGAAGTATTGAAGCCAGAAACCATCAATTATCGTACTCAGAAACCTGAGCGTGATGGCTTATTCTGTGAGCGTATCTTTGGTCCAGTCAAGGATATCAACCCACACGATAGCAAACTTAAAGGTGTCCGCTCTCGTGAAGCTGCCGTCGATAAGGAAGGTAACTTGGTTACCAAATCTATCGCTCGTCGCGAACGTATGGGCCACATCAAACTCGCTGCACCAGTTGCTCACATCTGGTTCATGCGCGGTACCCCATCTGCTTTGAGCCTTTTACTTGACCTCACCGTCAAGTCAATCGAAAAAGTGGTTTACTTTGCTTCTTACCTCATCATTAATGCTGATGATGCTAAGATTGAACAAGTTAAAGGCGATTTGATTGCTCAACACGATGCTGCAATTCAAGCGATTAAGATTCGTTACTCTGAAGCTGCCAAGGCTGAAGGTGCTAACGCTGAAGTTTTAGCTAATGAAGAAGCTAAAGAACTTGAAGCTTTAGATGCTGATTTCTATTCCCGCAAGAATATTCTTGAAGGCTTGAAGAAGGGCGCCGTCATTTCTGAAATTGATTACCGCAACCTTCCAGAAGAATACGAAGAACTTGTCACCGTCAAAATGGGTGCTCAAGCTATCCGTGAATTGCTCGAAGAAATTGACCTTGATGCCATGATCGAAGATCTCTCTGCGCAAGCTGAAGACGCTAAGGGTCAAAAGGAACGCAAACTTATCAAGCGTATCAAATTGCTTGAAGGTATGAAGAATTCCAATATCAAGCCAGTGGATCTTGTCTTGACGGTTATTCCGGTCATCCCACCAGATCTCCGTCCAATGATTTCACTTCCTGGTGGTCGTTTCGCGACTTCCGATCTTAATGATCTTTACCGCCGCGTGATTAACCGTAACAACCGTTTGAAGAAATTACTCGACCTCAATGCGCCAGAAGTGATTATTCACAATGAAATGCGCATGCTTCAAGAAGCTGTCGATGCTTTAATTGACAATAATGCCAATCATGGCCGTCAAGCTAGCTCACAAAATGGTCGTCGCAAGCTTAAATCTCTCTCTGACCTTCTCAAAGGTAAGCAGGGTCGCTTCCGTCAGAACCTTCTTGGTAAGCGTGTCGACTACTCCGGTCGTTCCGTGATCGTCATCGGTCCTGAACTCAAGCTCAATGAATGTGGTTTGCCAAAACTCATGGCTCTTGAGCTCTTCAAACCTTTCGTAGTTTCTTGGTTACTTTCTCACGAATACGCTGCCAACTCTCGCGCCGCTTCTCGTATGATTGACGCCAAAGAATCTGTGGTTTGGGATGCTCTTGACGAAGTTATTCAAGGTCGCTACGTGCTCTTGAACCGTGCTCCGTCTCTTCACCGTCTATCTATCCAGGCTTTCCAACCAAAGCTCGTTGACGGTATGGCTCTCAAGCTTCACCCACTCGTAGCTTCCGGCTTTAACGCTGACTACGACGGTGACCAAATGGCCGTCCACCTTCCTCTCTCTGATGAAGCTCAGCAGGAAGCTAAGACTTTGATGTCGGCTGCCAGCAACCTCTTGAAGCCAGCTGATGGTTCTCCAGTGCTTTCGATTTACCAGGATATCGTACTTGGTGCTTACTACCTTACTTACGATAAGCCAGGTACCGAATCAGAAACTCCACGTGCTTATAGCTCAGTTTTCGAAGCTGAAATGGCTTACGAAGCTGGTGATATCGCCCTTCAAACTCCGATTCGTGTCTTCGCTAAGAAAGCTATTAGAAATACCACTCTCGGTCGTGTTTTCTTCAATGAAATCTTGCCAGAAGACTACCCATTTGATAATGGTATCCAAACTTCCAAGCATCTGAAGAAGGTAATGGCTGACATCTTCAATCTTTACGGTGCTGATGAGACCGTACGTATTGCTGATGAACTCAAGGCTCTCTCCTTCGAGTATGAAACTATCGCTTCCATCTCGACCTGTAAGGATGACTACCCAACCTACCCAGAAATCCAAGACTTCATCGCTAAGGGTGACGCCAAGACTGCTCTTATTCAGGATCAGTACAACCAAGGTCTCCTCACCGATGATGAACGTTACTCTTTGACTGTGTCCAACTGGCGTGAAATTGATACTGAGATTTCTAACTTCCTCAAGGCTAAGCTTGCAACTATGGATACCGACATTGCTGTGATGACCAACTCTGGTGCTCGTGGTTCTGTCTCTGGCATTAAGATTGCTTCCGCTGAAATCGGTATCATGGTGGATATCTTCAACCGTGAAATTGAGCTTCCAGTCAAGTCTAGCTACAAGAAGGGTCTTAACACTCTTGAATCCTTCATTGCTACCCGTGGTGCTCGTCAAGGTATGGTCTCGACCGCTCTTCGTACCGCTGACTCTGGTTACCTCACTCGTCGTCTTGTCGATGTGGCTCAAGATGTCTTTACCGTCGATAAGCCAAACGATGACCCAGGTTTCGAAATCTTCAAGTCTGAAACTGAACACACTGGTATTGAATTTGCTCAGCGTATTGCTGGTCGCTTCGCTGCTGAAACCGTTCCAGGTTATGTGGAAGCCGATGAACTCATCACTCGTGAAATTGCCGAACAAATCGCTGAAGATGAAAATATCGATTCAATTAAAATTCAATCTGTTCTCACTACCAAGAGTATTAATGGTGTCCCTCGTAAGGCTTACGGTGTCGACCTCGCTACCCGTAAACTTATTGAGCCAAACCAACCAATCGGTGTGATTGCTGCTCAATCTCTCGGTGAACTTGGTACCCAGCTGACCCTCGATACCAAGCACAGCTCCGGTGTCGCAGGTTCTGGTGCTATCGCTCGTGGTCTCCCTCGTGTGGAAGAGCTTCTCGAAGCCCGTTCACCAAAGGGTCAAGCTTGGATTGCTCCAGTCTCTGGTCTAGTCGATGTCTGGGAAGATGGTAATCACTTTGTGGTTCAAATCACCCCAACTGCTGGCCGTTCCGAAAAGATTGAAATTTCTGAAGGTCGCAAGATTAAGATTAAAGACGGTGCCAATGTCAAAACTGGTGATGTCCTTGCTACTAAGGCTAAGGGCCTTGAACCAATCATTGCCCCATTTGACGGTAATGCTCAAATCGTCGACGGCGCCATTATCCTTACCGAAGGTGGTAGCGCTCCAGTTCGCGTCGAGATTCCTAACGATGCTGAAATGTTGGTCAAACCAACCGATACCGTCGAAGCTGGTGATCGTCTCACTACCGGTTCTTTGAATCTCCAAGATCAATTGAAGTTCAAGGGCGCCGAAGCTACTGCCCGTTACATCATGAACGAAATTATGTCTGTTTATGCTGCTAACGGTGACGAAGTTTCCGCCAAGCACCTTGAGGTGATCGTCCGCCAGATGTTCAGCCGTGTCGTGATTGACGAACCAGGTGATACTGACTTTGTGACTGGCGATATCGTCTCCCTCTCAGCCGTCGAAGATGAAAACCAAAAGCTCGAAGCCAAGGGTCGCATGCCAGCATCTTACACTCGTATGTTGCTTGGTATTACCAAGGTCGCTATCTGGTCAGATTCCTTCCTCTCTGCTGCTTCCTTCCAGGACACCACTCGTGTGCTTATCAATGCCGCCATCTCTGGTCGTGTTGACCACCTCAATGGTCTCAAGGAAAACGTGATTATCGGTCGCAAGATTCCAGTAGGTACTGGTGTCATCGCCCGTAAGAACGAAGAAGCCGAAGCTGAAGAATCTACCGAAACTGAAACGGAAATCACCCTCGAATAAGAGCAAAAAATAAAATATACCCCGTCACTGGGGTATATTTTTTATTAACGGTTTATTTTTTACTTAAATTTCGATAATCTGTAATGCAATCTTCTACTTTTTTATACCTAAGAAATAAAAAATTTTATGTTGATGTGGTTCAGGAAAATCCGGATGACCAGGATCTTGTATTACTTTAGTCCCAGAGTTAATCACCTCGAATTTCGAAGTAAGAACCGCTTCAAAACCAAGCGGCAAGGAAATCTTTTTATCGAGGATATAGGTTAAACAGAGAACGCCACCACTGTTTAGACAATTAGTCATATCCATAAGGCATCGAGTTGCCGTATCGTTATCAAAAAATTGCAAAACATTCGTCGCTACTACCAAATCAAACTTGCCTTGAATCTCCCAATCTCTAAGATCAGCCTTAACCGGATGAATCATTTTATTATTAATGGCTAATTTTTCAAGTTCTTCGATGTCTTGATCCACCGCCATTACATCAATCCCTAAATTTGCTAAATAAATTGAATTTCGTCCAGTCCCGGCACCATAATCAAGTGCCCGAGATTTTGCATAATCTTGCAAAAACTTTGTACCAGCAACAATAATCGGTAATACTTTCATGATTTACATTATATAATAAACCTATGCAAACTTATGTCGATTCCATCCAGCAGGCCGCTTACATCTTTCCGCCTCTGGCCCTAGCTTTTACTATTCCATATCTAATTTATAACTACAAAAAATATGGCTCCATCTGGAGTATGCGTATTTGGATCGTCTATTCTTTTATTTTGTATATGCTTTGCACCTATTGTTTAGTGATTCTACCTCTTCCTTCTCCCGAAAAAGCCGCTACTTTACACAATCACCAGATGCAACTTCTGCCGTTTAACTTTATCTTCGATATTTTGAAACACGCCAAGTTGCAGCTAGTAAATCCCAAATCCTACCTCACCATCATTAATAACCCCGCCTTCTTCTCCACGATTTTCAATATTTTCATGACTCTGCCCTTTGGCTTTTATCTCAAGTACTACTTTAAGAATAACCTCAAACAGGTCGCCATTAAGTCTTTCTTTCTCTCACTTTTCTTTGAGCTAACTCAACTTAGCGGACTATATTTTATCTATTCCGGCAACTATCGTCTCTTTGATGTCGATGACCTAACCACTAATACTCTCGGTGGTATTCTCGGCTTTGCTTTGGCCACTATGTTAGCCAAATATCTCCCGACCAGAGAACAAATTGACGAAAAAAGTCTCGAGCGTAGTGATAAAATTTCACTTCTGCGTCGTCTCGTGGCTATGGGTTTTGATTTTATCTTAGGCGGTTTCTTTACTATCTTCTTTGGTGATATTGTACTAAAATTAATCCATCTCGAATCTGATTTCTTTACTATTCAAATCCCATTCATTTTTTATCTCGTCCTCTCAACCATCATTTTACGCGGCCGCACAATCGGCTTTTTTATGACCAACCTTAAGGTCGAATCTAATCATAAAGTCGGAATCTTGCGAACTTATCTGCGTTATTTCCTACGTTACCTCTTTTTCTATCTTCAATTCATTACTTTGCCGCTCGCTTTAGTTAATGTGCTGAATCTCGCCCTCGTTAACAATATTCTTAGTCATGAAACAATTACCTATATCGCTTTGGGTCTGCTCGTAATTTTTGGTATATATTACCTAATTAATCTACTACTAGTCGCTACCCGCAAAAGCTTATTCTATGAGAATCTTTCGGAAACCCACCTGGTAAATACCACGAAAAAAGTTAAAAATTCTAAACCAACCGCAAAAATCACACAAAATAACAACTCAAAAGTCTCAAAAATTATCGAACAGGACGATGAGGT
>CAUQEK010000038.1:0-6886 GCA_963517385.1 uncultured Candidatus Saccharibacteria bacterium
TATAAAACTTGGTGGAGTGGGTTCGATTTGAACGAACGACCTTTTGGTTATGAGCCAAACGAGCTACCAGGCTGCTCTACCCCGCGACGTATGTAGCTATTATAATCTACAACGATTTTTCTGTCAAATATTAACTACCTAGTTCCAATTCTATCTTAATATCCTGAAGCAAATATTGAATTTGAGTCTCTTTTATTTGAGTCCAATAAAATTTATCTACGATATAACCACAATTATCAAACAATAATTCATCTGAAATTTCCACATTGTCGGATATTTGTTTGTAAATTCTATGCACAATTTCTGCGTGTAAAATTTTCGATTTAAAATCTTGAATGTTTTGTTCTAGCGCGGTTTTCTGTAATGGATTTTCATAAAACACTTCTTTTTGCAGGCCATAAAAATCCTCATTAACTGAAAAATCGGAATAAGTATCATTACCGAGCAAGAATATGTTCGAATTATCCGTGTATAAAATTTGATCTAGAATCAAAGACAAATAATGCAGAAGACAGGTAGCCAGTGGAGCTAATTCGTTAGCGATATTATGAAAATACAAAATAACTTTCAAACAATCCGAATTCTTTCGTCTTTTGACAGAAAAATAATTAACTTCATCCGAAATTTGCCCCTTTCGAAAATCTGAGGTGTGTATATATGAATAGAGTTTTGTTTTTATACTATCTACTTTTTCATTGTTTATTTTAAATTTAAGAGAGATTCGTTTGATGGCTCGATTAATAGATTCATTACTCACTATCGAATCATCTAAAAATTTTCGCATATCAAAAACCGACTTTTCATGCTTAGGTTTAAATCTGAATACGGAGATATTTTCATAATTATCTGCGTAGTACTCAAAATCTATACCTTCAAACAATCCAAGCTCAGTGGTTTTTCTATAAATCAAATCACTAGCGTAGTGACTGTACGCGTTGGCAGTAATTCTATCTTCTGCTTGTTTGATTATCTTCTGTTCATTCATATCCAAGATGGTTATTCTGGATTGGCGTAGTCATCATTTTCAAGATAGTCAGGACAGGTGTCCTTGTCGCCATCTTCCATATACCAACAGTTTTTGGTGGTATAGAAAGTTTTACGGGTGACATTGTTTTTATCATCGTTTAACTGAACGGCGAATTCTGGGTATGGGAAATAATTATCAATCAATTCGACGCGAGCTTCGATACGGCGATAGAGGGTGTTGGCACGACCAGTGGAATCGACCTTAGCCTGCACGCCAGTAAAGTCAATTGGATTGCGCTTGGCGTCGTAAAGTGAAATGGCAAAATCAGTATCAGGTGCGCCATAAGGAAGCGACAGCACCAAGAAAGTAGCACCAGTATTACGGTCATTGGAATTATGGAAGGTATTTGGCACTTCAAAAGTGAGAGAACAGAAGAAGTTACCTTCCTGACACTTTACATAGAAAAGTTCATTCTTGTGTTTATCAAAAGTACGAGAGACCTCACTGGCACGAATCTCATTAGTGCCGTTCTTGCTTGGTCTTAAATACATCGTTCCTTGGTCGGTAGAATTGTCTCCGCTGGCAGTAATCAGATCGCTCATCTTAAAGTTTTTATCGGCTTGATAAAATGAGGCATTAATTAGTGGAGGCACCAAGGAATATTGACCAGATGGAAGAGAGGCATTTTCACTCCAAGATAGCTGATGGCCGTTACTTAAAAGCTTGGCGTAATTAATATCAGAGAACCACTTAATATTAATATATTTCAATTCTTTGATTTTATCACTACGGATTGGCACAATGCGGAGACGATTTTCACTGCTGAGTGAGGAGCGATAATCACTAAGGTCTTCCTGAAGTGTTACACAAGTATAAGCCTGCATCATATCAGCACCACGACCCTGATCAAGATTCTTATTCTTTACTTCTTGAATAGTGACACCTTTTTGTTCATCAGTGGTGCGACTGAGAACATTAGCGACAGTGTTGCAGTCTTGATTTTTGATACCATTTTGCATGGCTTCGATAATTTCTTTACAGTTGGTATCGGAGCCACCTTCTTGATAGCGGTTCAAACATTCATGATATTTAAGAAGTGCAACCTTGGCATCTTCTACGCCAGCAAGTGCGGAATCGTAGGCGGATTTGGAAAGGTCAGAATTACTAGTTTGGCCAGCTTCAGAAAGAGTGAGGCGTACAAAACCAACCACAATAATACTAAATAAAAGCATGGCAAAAATCGTCACAATAATGGAAGTAGAACCGCGTTTAGTGATTAATAGTTTTTTCATTATTCCTCTCCTTTTCTATTTTGACCTGATGTCCTAGCGGAAAAATTAAATTTATTGATGGCGCAATAATTAAAGCTAGAAGACAAGCCCATTTCTGGTGGCGTCTTGCAAAATTCGCCGGTGCCAGTGATATCCACATTGCCACGCAAGGTAGCTAAAATGAAAGTACCACTATAAAAATTCTGCATGGTGAGAGCATGTTCGGTCGGCGCGAAGACGGTAAAATCATACAGCGCAATATCTTCGTTATTCTTTTTCATGACCTCTTTATATTCAGCGCCAGTGAGCCTATAAGTTGGGGCGATGTCGGCCACTTGATAAACACGATTATTATTAGCGGCAGCTTCCATATGAGAACGACAAATAGCACGATCAGAATCTTCAATTTTAATTAAACGATAATCGTCAATTTCCGTGTCGCCATTACTGAAGGTAGCACGACTACCGCTCATAATTTCGTAATCCGTGGAATTTAACACATAACCAGTATTCCAGAGATAGGTGAAACGTCCAGAACAGAAGACGCCAGAAAGCGGCACACTCTCGAGAATCTTGCCAGTTTGCTTGGCCTTGATAGTGCCATAATTTTGCTGATAAACATAAAGTCTAGCTTGATCCTGCAAACATTTATTCATCTCGTTATTGTTTGAAGCATATTCGACACGGCAAATATCAGAGAGGGAGCGGGCGGGAGCCGTAGCAATCCCGCGTTGAAAATCATCCACAAGTAGGCGTGAAGTGGAATTAATTGCGTTCATGGTATTTCCCTTTTGATAAATCGTAGAGAGATGCACTGCGACAAAAATTACCGAAAGTAGCAGAATCGAAATAAACATCAAGGAGAGAGTCACTTCGATAATAGTAAAGCCAGAAAGGGGTCGATTGCTGATTTTTGATCGTATAGTTTTTTGACGCATAAATTAATCTAACCTCTCTTCATGTAGTCCGGATTATATAAACGAATGATGGTACCAATGGTGGTCGGGACGGTTTCTCCTGGGCCATACCAACAGGTGCGAATATGAAAATCGTAAAATTCTGGAGGGTAATTCTTATCCATATCTTCACGATATTTAGCGTCGAAATGGGCGCTAGATGGAACGTTAGTAAAGTCACGCACAGCTACAATCCAAATGCCTTCGGCGCGATAAAGGTTATTAAAAACTGGGGTGGTTTTGTAATTAGTACCGTCATTAATTTCATTCAGATTAGTAGTTTCAGTGTCTTCACCATTCGAAGTGCCAGCCGTAGAAGTTGAGGAAAAAACTAGGCGAGGAGAAAGTGGAGATTCTTGAAAAATTTCTGGATGATCTTTGGCAGAAAGAATAGTATTTTCTGGATCGGATGCTTTGAGCTTACGAGTATTTAAAATAAAGGCTTTATCAGTAAAGATATTGTGATTATCGCCGACAATATTGTTTTTATCATAATATTCAGAGCATTTATTAGCTTCAAATTTAGAAATTTCAGTTGGGCTATTTGACATACCATTATTGAAGCTAGTCAAGCGATCCCAAATCGCACGATATTCTTGCCATTTACCAGAGTCGTCCTGGCCGCTAGTTTTGACTAAGGCACGCTCAGAAATATAGGACTCATGAATAAAACGCAGAGCCTCGGCTTGGGCATCAATTTCATTGCGCACCGTGGTGATTTGCAAAGAATTCTGAATCTTAGCGTAACTACGATTCATCATGGAAACCGAAATGGCAGAAACCAAAATAAAAACTACAAAACAAAAAGTTACTTCGATAATAGTATCGCCGCGACGACTAATGAATGGCTTTAGCTTCGACATGGATTTTCCTCACTATCAATATCAATCAATTCAACAGCTGTAGAATTGCTACCATCAGCATGAATTCGGATAGCACGACGACCAATACTGTTCAAAGAATGGTTTTCTGAACCAACACAGATATCGAGATCTTTTTTATTCTGAAGTTTGGTGTTTTCGAGATAAATCCCCTTGGACTCGGAGTGATTTAGGGTGCCAAAGGCAGGATAAAGACCAGCATCAGCTACCACGCTAGTGACGGAACCAATGCCACCATATTCACAGCTACCATTACCGACATATTCGCTATTCACTTTTCGCATGAATTGATTAATGTTAAAAGTTTTACCTTTTTCATCATAAATGTAGGTGTGGACGGTACCAGAAATTGGTGAACGCGTAACCAGAAAAGCCCCGACGAACGAATCGTGATTTTCGGTATTTTCAATACGGGCTTGCCAGAGTGGCTCATAGACATCGTGATTCCCCGCGGTAGTCATACGACAAGTATTGGCTTCACTTTTCATAGTAACTACATTGGCGCCAATACTCTTTAAAGAAACCAGAGCGTTATCACCAGAGGCATTTTCAATATCGAGATTTTGGGTGTAAATATGACCAATTACATCATAAATATGGACATTATGATCAGGCTGATTAGTCTCAGGATTGGTCTCACCAAAAGTCACTAATTTACCATAGACCGCACAGCGAGTACGCCCTGGAAAATTGTCCGAGGTAGAGTTAGAAACTAACCCACCGTTTTCATTCCACATGGTATTAAGTGTGCAATAAATACTACTACCCTCATCAGCTTCACGGGGATTTTTCACATTAATTACTGAAGAATAAACCGATTTCAGGGTAGCCGAAAGTTCATTATAAGAATCGATATATCGGCGATTATTAATATTGCCGGAAAGAAAACCCATGACGGAAACGACGAGCAGACCAGTAATCGCCAACACAAGCGTTACCTCGATAATCGTAAAGCCTGACCTCCACCAAGTTTTCTTTTTCATAACTAAATTATAGCATAAGAGGTTATAATATATAAAAGAAAAATACTAAATTAACCTGGAGCTTTATGGCGGAATTTCCAAATTTTAATCGAATTGAAAATAGGGGTTACGAAGAAAAACCTTTTAAAAAATTAACCAATCTTGAAAATCAATTTAATCCAGAATTAGCACGCGAAAAATTTGAGCAGGCGAACCCGGAAAATAAAATTGAGACGACAAGAGAATCTGTTTTTAATAATTCTGAAAATACAGCGGAAAAATTAAAGGAAGATGAAATCTCAGAATTGATCGCTAGTGCGGATCTCACAGTTTATGAACGCCTAAACCCGACTAACGCCAAGGAAGCGAAAGAAGATTTTTTAAATAATCCAGATTTGATTCGCCCGAACTATGAATACGGAAATTTGAATAAGCAAGAAATTGAAAATAATTTGAGTAGCCTAGAAAAAGCAAAAGCAGAACTTGAAAGTGCAGAATTATCCAGCGGAAAACGCAGGTTGTTGGAATATTTGGCCGATGACTGCTTTAAGAAAAATGACTTTTTGGTAGCGAATTTAGCTTATAATACAGTCACGCAATCAGAGACAAGGAAACTCGCGGCAGAACATCACAAAGAGGCTAATGAGGCACTTTATGGCAAGCCAGACGAGGGGACTTTTTACGCACTACTAAATGAAAAGATTGACCAAATTAAGGCGCAGGATTTGACCGAAGAGCAAAAACAAAATTTTGCTGAACTATTAGATAAAATTGGCCCAATGCCAGAAACCAGAAGCGAAAGATTTAAGCCGAAGCCAGAAACCATTGAACGTTTCGCGGAAATGACAAACGAATTTTTTGGTAGTTTCCTGCAGCATATTCCAGAAGACCAAGAAAAATTTAGCTCACAAGAAATGGTAAATATCGTCAATGAAATAATTGAAGAAGAGCTAAATGAGGATGGTAGCAATCCGTATCGTGCAGAAATCAAAGCTGGAGCAACCAATGCTTCGGCGGATCATGAGGAGCGCCGGATTTACTTTCCAGAAGACAAGATCTACAGTGCCAAGCGGGCTCGCGGTCTAATCGTGCATGAACTGGGCACCCACGTACTGCGTGCGGTTCCCTACGTGGATCATGAAGTGGAGGCATTTTCGACCGGTTTCCCAAATAACGAAGAGTTTGATGAGGGCGTAGCGAAAGCGGTAGAGCAAGCCATTAACGGCAAATATGAAGATTCGGGAATTGACCATTATATTAATATTGGTTTAGCTAATTTTAAGGGCAAGAATTTTCGTGAAGTTTACGAAATTCAATGTAAATTACGTGAACTAACCGGCGGTAAAATTGAGCCAGTTTTCAATGCCGTACAGCGCTGTTTTCGTGGAACGGGTGAGCTACCAAATAACAAAGATTTAGCCTATTACAATGGCGCAAATCGAGTTTGGAAACATATCGAAGACCATATCGATGACATCGAATTATTCGACCAACTTTTCTTATCGGGAAAAATTGACTATCAAAACGAGCAACAAGAACAGATTTCCTACGAAGCCAGAACCAAAGGAATTTAAGCAGAAAAAAATACCCCAAATTCGGGGTATTTTAAGTTAGGAAAAATTACTAAAAATTAGGAATAGCACACAAACAGGTATCGACGCGGCAATTAAAACAATGAACGTTAAATTCAGGATACGCATTGTGGTAGCCCATTTTCTTATGAACTGATTGGATGCGTGAAAAACCATATGAAAATAGCCCATTGCAAAAATAACAGCACCGAAGAAAATAATCGTCATCGCAAATCTTGAAGTAATCCAAACCTCAAATCCAGCTACAGCAACTAAAG
>CAUQEK010000039.1:0-6454 GCA_963517385.1 uncultured Candidatus Saccharibacteria bacterium
CTTTAAGGGTCTTGGTGAAATGAACGCGCAGCAGCTTTGGGATACCACGATGAATCCAGAGAACCGTGTTTTGATTCGGGTAAATATCGAGGATGCGGAAAAAGCGGATGCAATTTTTACTAAATTGATGGGTACGGAAGTTGAACTACGTAAAAACTTTATTCAGTCGCGTGCTGCCTCAGTTAATATTGATGATTTGGACTTCTAAGGAAAGGATGAGAAATGACGAAAAACGATAAAAAAGTTCCACAAGAGCCAAATGACGAAAAAATCAATGCTGAGATGAATGCGGCAGAAAATGTCGCAGAAGAAATGATTGAAGAAGCTGCAGAAGAGATGGAAGATGCTCATCTGGGCGGACTAACCGCACACCGTGCTGTGGATGGGGTCGAGGAATTGACGGTCGAGAACGTGATGGAAGATTCCTTCCTGCGTTATTCGATGTCGGTGATTATTGACCGTGCCTTACCAGATGTGCGTGACGGTCTGAAGCCAGTGCATCGCCGTATTCTATATGCAATGTATAAAAACGGTTGGCGTGCGCCACATGCGACAGTGAAGTCAGCACGTATCGTTGGTGAAGTAATGGGTAAATATCACCCACATGGTGACTCTTCAATTTATGACGCGATGGTGAACTTGGCGCAGCCTTGGAAGATGCGCTACACCTTGGTAGAAGGTCAAGGTAACTTCGGTTCGATGGACGGTGATGATCCAGCGGCTTCACGTTATACCGAGGCCAGAATGGATAAGGTGGGGGCTGAGCTTCTGGCAGACATCGAGAAGGAAACCGTAGATTTTCGTGATAACTTCGATGGCACAGAGAAAGAGCCAGTAGTTTTGCCAGCCGCTTTACCAAATATTCTTTTGAACGGCCAGATGGGTATTGCGGTCGGTATGGCAACGAATATTCCACCACATAACCTCGGTGAAGTAGTGGATGCCACGGTGGCTTTGATCGAAAATCCCGAAGCCAGCCTAGAAGATTTAATGAAGCACGTAAAAGGGCCAGATTTTCCAACGGGTGCCGAAGTTTATGGTGGTGCGCCGATGAAACAGGCTTATGCGACCGGTAAAGGCTCGGTGACAATTCGGGCGGTGGCCAATATTGAAGAACGCAAGAATGGCCGCTTTAATATCGTGATTACCGAAGTACCTTACGGAATGAGTAAGGAAGGTTTCATCGAGAAGGTTCGTCAGCTGGTTTTGGATAAAAAATTGACTCACATTGCGGATGCCCGTGACGAGTCAGCACGTGGTCAGATTCGCGTGGTGGTGGAGCTAAAGAAAGATGCCTATCCAAAGAAGATTTTGAACCAACTCTATAAGATGACGGATTTGCAAACTAATTTCCACTATAATGTGCTGGCTTTAGTGAATGGAATTCAGCCACGCATTATGGGCTTGAAGGAAATTTTGGTGGAATTTATTAAACACCGTCAAAAAGTGATTCGTCGCCGTACAGAGTTCGATCTACGTAAGGCGAAAGAGCGCGCTCATATTCTCGAAGGTTTGAAAATTGCCCTGGATAACATCGATGAAGTGATAAAAACGATTCGTGAATCGTATGATGATGCCGATAAGCGTTTGATGGAACGCTTTGGTCTTTCGGAAATTCAGGCGGCGGCGATTTTGGCAATGCAATTACGTCGTTTGCAAGGCTTGGAACGCGATAAGATTGAGGCAGAACTGCAAGAATTGATGGCTTTAATCGCGAAATACGAAGAGATTTTGGCCGATGAAGCGAAGATTTTGAACGTGGTGAAGGAAGAACTTCTAGTAATGAAAGAAAAATACGGCGACAAGCGTCGTTCGAAGATTTTCAATCATGAACTAGGTAAATTCTCGGAAGAAGAATTGATTCCAGAAGAAGAAAGTGTGATTTTGCTGACAGCAGAGAATTACATTAAGCGCGTATCACAGACTGATTTCCGTCGCCAAAACCGTGGTGGTAAGGGTAAGCGGGGAATGACCACGAAGGAAGAAGATGTAATTTCACAGATTTTGACGACGAATTCACATGATTTCCTCTATATCTTTACCTCGCAAGGTCGCATGTTTAAGATGAAGGCCTACGAAGTGCCACAGGCTTCTTTAACAGCTAAGGGTACGGCAGCAGTGAATCTGTTGAATATGCATCCAGATGAAAAGATTACGGAAATCATTAAATATAACGAAGATAATCAGCAGTCGGATGATAAGAGTGATGATGAGGCGGATGAATACCTCTTTATGGCGACCAAGAATGGTACGATCAAGAAGACCGCGATGAAAAATTACGCGAATGTGCGCTCGAATGGTCTAATTACGATTAAATTAGACCCAGGAGACGAACTGAAGTGGGTGAAGCCAACTACAGGGAAGAATGATATTATTATTTCTACCTCAGCTGGTCAAGCTATTCGCTTTAACGAGACTGACGTGCGTGCGATGGGTCGTTCGGCAATGGGCGTGCGTGGAATGCGTCTCCGTCCGAAAGATGAAGTGGTAGGCATGGATATCGTGACCGATCCAAAGCAGAAATTGATTGCAGTTTCGGCCAATGGTTACGGTAAGTCTACTCTGGTGGCTAACTTCCCAACTCATAAACGTGGTGGTGTGGGTATCAAGGTAGCGGCCGTGACGGCAAAAACTGGTCCAATTGTGGCGGTACATACCCTAGACCCAGAGGCGAGCGAGGTGATTATGATGTCATCGAACGGTCAGGCGATTCGTGTGGCGGTGAAAGACATTCCAACCCTCGGTCGTGCTACACAAGGTGTACGCATTATGCGAATGGCAGAAGGTGACACAGTGGCTTCGATCGGTATCGTCTTGCCAGAAGAAAAAGATGAAGAAGAGACTAATGAATAGTTGAGTCTTTAGAAAAAAGTACGCGTCTAGCGTACTTTTTTTGTGGGAATTTTGGCGGGTATTTTGTGAGGATTTTTGGGGTATTTGTGGGGATTTTTGTTGGGATTTTGATGGGGGATAACTTGCTTATGACAATTGATAACTTGCTTATGCTAAAAAATTTTTGAGAGATTTTACCTCTGTTAAATTATTTTTTGAAATACTTATGGTTGTGATTTTTGAGATTTTTCGCTATGGTGCAGGTAAATAAAACAGTGAGGTAATATGAAAAATCAGCAAACAAAGAAAATGAAAAAAACAGTACTAGGAATTTTAGGCTTCAGTGTATTGACGCTTGGGCTGGGGTTTGGGGTGAACTCGGCAGTTTTTGCGACATTGAGAAAAACTGAATTAGTCGATAGAAATATCGTGCTTTCGGGAATCGTAAAAGAAAAATCTGAACAGGATTTTGGGGTGGATGGTAGTGAAAATATGATGGGGAATGAAAATTCTGATGGTAAAAATTCTGATGGTAAGATTTCAGAAAAAGTAATCTCTGAAGGTGAAGTATTGGATGGTGAGGTGCCAGAAGGTGAGCTTGAGGCGACCGACTCGGATGAGGGGGAATTGGATGAAAAGGAAATTTCAGAAGTACCAGTGTTAGGTCAGGTCGGCCAAACTTTGAAGGATTTTTGGTGGATTCTGGCAATTTTAGGGGGATTAATTAGCTTTCTTCTAGTCTTCTTATTTATCAAAAAGAAAGGAAAACGAAATATTCACCACTTACAATAGTAATTATTTCTCGCAAAATAAATTCTCATTTTTTCTCTCAAAATGAGTGGTGAAACGAAGAAAGTGTACCTTAAAAATAACTAATCTTGGACAAGAATACTCGGAACTCGGGTATTCTTGTTTTTCTTTGGGTGTGATAAGATAGTGGTATGGAAAGCTGTTATGTTTTTTTAGCATTCGTCTGTGGCTGGTTTATTGCACAGTTTTTCAAACTAATTGTGTTTGTGATTAAAACTCGCGGAAAAGCGAAATTTTCTGAAGTACTATATTATATGATGAAATCTGGCGGGATGCCGTCTGGTCATACGGCGAGTTTTTCGGCGGTGACTGGAACGATTGGTTTTTTGTCTGGTTTTAATTCGACGGTGTTTGCCCTGGCAGTCTGTATGACTTCGATTTTGATTTATGATGCGACCAACGTGCGTCATTCGGTGGGGGAACACGGTGAAATTATTAATCAGTTAATCGATGAGAAGAACTTGAAGCTAAATGATACAGAAAAACTTGCACATCTACGCGTAGTGGAAGGTCATACGGTGCCGGAAGTGGTGGCCGGATTGATTTTAGGTATATTAATTTCTATTGTAATTAACTTTCTATTAATTAAATAACTAGGGAATTAATGGGCGAAATCGAGCGATAAAACGGGAAGAAAGAACGGAAAAAGCGCAAAATTAGCTGAAAATTAAAAAATCTTAAAAAATCTTGCAAAATTGTGTTGACATTTATTATTTTCTCATCTATTATAGAAACATCCTCATGAGCAAACGGGAAACCAAATGAACATGAGGGACGAATTTTAACAATTCAGTTGTGCAATTATTAAAATAGATTTATTTCTATTTTTATCATCGTCAGTTAATTTATGAATATTTGAGTTTTCAAATTTAAAATTCAAGGTCTTAGGACCTTTAATGGAGAGTTTGATCCTGGCTCAGGATGAATGCTGGCGGCATGCCTAATACATGCAAGTCGAGCGGTAGCATGGCTTCACCGTTTCCTTGACTCACTTGGCCTTATGCGAGTGGATAGATTCGAGGGAACCGTGAAGCTGATGACGAGCGGCGGACGGCTGAGTAACGCGTGAGAACATACCCCAAAGTGAGGGATAACTAGTCGAAAGATTAGCTAATACCGCATGTGATCTTTGGATTAAAGCATTTATGCGCTTTGGGAATGGCTTGCGTACGATTAGATAGTTGGTGAGGTAAAGGCTCACCAAGTCGACGATCGTTAGATGGTTTGAGAGGATGATCATCCAGACTGGGACTGAGACACGGCCCAGACTCCTACGGGAGGCAGCAGTAGGGAATCTTGCACAATGGGCGAAAGCCTGATGGAGCAATGCCGCGTGCAGGATGAAGGCCTTCGGGTTGTAAACTGCTTTTATAAGCGAGAAATATGATGGTAACTTATGAATAAGGATCGGCTAACTACGTGCCAGCAGCCGCGGTCATACGTAGGATCCGAGCATTATCCGGAGTGACTGGGTGTAAAGAGTTGCGTAGGTGGCAAGGTAAGTAGATAGTGAAATCTGGTGGCTCAACCATTCAGACTATTATCTAAACTATCTAGCTCGAGACTGTTATGGGTAACTGGAATTTCTAGTGTAGGAGTGAAATCCGTAGATATTAGAAGGAACACCGATAGCGTAGGCAGGTTACTGGGACAGTTCTGACACTAAGGCACGAAAGCGTAGGGAGCAAACGGGATTAGATACCCCGGTAGTCTACGCCGTAAACGATGGATACTAGCAGTTTTGGGTATCGACCCCTGGAGTTGCGAAGCTAACGCGTTAAGTATCCCACCTGTGTAGTACGATCGCAAGATTAAAACATAAAGGAATTGACGGGGACCCGCACAAGCGGTGGAGCGTGATCTTTAATTCGATGGTAAACGATAAACCTTACCAAGGCTTGACATCCGATGTAGGCTCTCGAAAGAGAACTGTGCCTTCGGGAACATCGAGACAGGTGATGCATGGCCGTCGTCAGCTCGTGTCGTGAGATGTTTGGTTAAGTCCCGCAACGAGCGCAACCCTTGCAACCAGTTGTATTTTTCTGGTAGGACTGCCCCGGTAACGGGGAGGAAGGAGGGGATGATGTCAGGTCAGTATTTCCCTTACGCCTTGGGCTAGAATCGCGCTACAATGGCCGGTACAATGCGAAGCGAAGCAGTGATGTGAAGCAAATCGCACCAAAGCCGGTCCCAGTTCGGATAAAAGGCTGAAACTCGCCTTTTTGAAGTCGGAATCGCTAGTAATCGCAGATCAGCATGTTGCGGTGAATACGTTCCCGGGTCTTGTACACACCGCCCGTCAAACCATGAGAGTCACCAACACCCGAAGTCCGCCTCGGCGGCCTAAGGTGGGGGAGATGATTGGGGTTAAGTCGTAACAAGGCATCGGTACGAGAACGTGTCGATGGATTACCTCCTTTCTAGAGAAGGATTTGATGAGCATTAAGTAGTAATATTTAATGTATCTAGGTCGGTCGTAATTGTGTTAATTAAGCTTAGAACACAATATAGCTTACGTAAGTAAGATACGATTTACAGCTTACTGTTACTTTCGATGAATTGCACAACTGAGTTGTTAAGGAGAACCTCCGTAAGGGAGGTTTTTTGATTTTCTGTATGTTATACTGTTTTGTATGATGGAGAAAAAGCTGCTAGAGTTAGAAGATTTTTTATTAGAGTTTTATGGGGAAGAAAATATAGGGTTAGTTATTTCAGAGGCGGCTAGTATTCTTGGGGTTTTGATTGGAGTTAAGCCTGCTGCATTACTTGTAAACGATGTGATGGAAGACGGTCGGATGCTACTTGATGGTGG
>CAUQEK010000040.1:0-6438 GCA_963517385.1 uncultured Candidatus Saccharibacteria bacterium
CCGTATAGCCAGCTTGCTTGAAGCGCTCATCTTCTGGATTAATTTTCAAGCCTTCCTTCACACGCTCTTCGATACGCTGAGTCAATTTCTCTTCCAAGGCTGCTTCGTCGTAAATATAGTCAATTTTACGGTTCGCACCCGTACCCTTAATCAAACCGAACAGAGGTGGTTTCGCCAAATAGACGTGTCCACCTTTCACTACCTCTGGCATATAGCGGAAGAAGAAAGTCAGAAGCAACGTCGAAATATGCGCACCGTCCACATCCGCATCGGTCATGAATACAATCTTAAAATAACGTAGTCCAGAAATATCAAACTGATCACCGATTCCTACGCCTAGAGCCTTAATCAAAGACACCAGCTCCGCATTCGCATACATCTTATCTAATCTCGCGCGCTCGGTATTTAATACCTTACCACGAAGCGGCAAAATCGCCTGAATCTTCGAGTTGCGACCTTCCTTGGCGGAACCCGCCGCCGAGTTACCCTCTACGATAAAGAGTTCACACTCTGAACGGTCCCTAGAAGAACAGTCCGCCAATTTTGAAGGCAAATTCAAGCCTTCAAATGCACCCTTACGAATCACGTTATCACGCGCCGCTCTTGCCGCCTTACGCGCACGTGCCGCCAAAGTTGCCTTACCGACAATTTTCTTCGCAATCGCTGGATTTTCCTCGAGGAAGTAGCCAAAATATTCGCTCATTACCTTGTCGACATAGCCACGTACCTCTGGATTACCCAACTTATTCTTGGTCTGACCTTCAAATTCTGGGTTAGGCAATTTCACCGAAATCACCGCCGTCAAACCTTCGCGAATATCGTCACCCGTCAGGTTATCTTCTTTTTCTTTCAATAAATTATTCTTACGTGCATAATCATTTAGTACGCGGTTCAAAGCCGTACGAAAACCTACCACATGTGAACCACCTTCAGGGGTCAAAACGTTGTTGGCAAATGGCTTCATGGTTTCCGCATAAGTATCGTTGTACTGAACCGCGATTTCCACTTCCGAATCTTCAATTTGTTTATCGACATAGAAAATCGTATCCGAAAGCACTTCCTTACCGTTATTTAGACGCTTCACATAGCTCTTAATCCCACCTTCGAAGTAGAAGGCTTCTCTCGCGCCCGTGCGTTCGTCAAAAACTGAAATTAAAATTCCCTTCGTGAGGTAGGCCTGGTGTCTCGCATAGTGTGACACCCAGTTATAATCAAAAGTCGTGGTTTCCTTAAAAATGGTTGGATCTGGATAGAAAACAATGCAGGTTCCTTGCTTTGTAGTACCACCTTCAATTTTCAATGGCGCCACAGTCTTACCTGTTTCGAATTCGATGTGATGTACTTTTTTCTCACGGTAGACTTCGGCAATCATCTTGGTTGAAAGTGCGTTCACCACAGAGGAACCCACCCCGTGGAGACCCGATGAAACCTTATAACCACCGCCACCGAACTTACCACCGGCGTGTAGTACCGTCAAAACTGTTTCCAGCGTCGACTTATGGGTTTTTGGGTGAAGATCTACCGGAATACCACGTCCGTTATCTTCTACCTTCACACCCCCGTCAGCCAGCAATGTAATTTCGACTTTATTAGCGTAACCCGCAATCGCTTCATCGATCGAGTTATCCGCAATCTCTTTAATTAAATGATGCAAACCATCATAACCGGTCGAACCGATATACATACCTGGACGCACACGAACAGGTTCAAGCCCTTCTAGAACTTGAATTTCTGAGCTGTCGTATTCTTCAACTTTTTGTTTTCCAGCCATCAAGAAAATACCTCTTTTAAGTTAACTTGATACCTCTCTGGCTCACCACCCACGTCTTTCCAAATGATTCTTCTAGAATCCCTTTTCCAGTCGTTTTAACCTCACTTGATATCTACTTTAGTGTAACCATTTTTACTTTAGCTGTCAAGGTAAAATAGCGATATTTCGCGTTCTAAGCCGTTTTAAGGCCCTTGTTTTAATTTTTTGGGTACTTATAGCCTTTTTGTTTTTTAGCGAATTTTAATCACCGTTCCGTCTTTTAGGCGCCCATCTTCCTGATCAACCTCAGATACGGCTTCCATCGGTACATTTACCACCTCTGGTTCCGTAGCAGAAGAATTCTTTTCCGCCATCAAATCATCTAATTCCGCATTAATATCATCCAAGGTGAATTTCGCATCACCACTAGCCTCATCGTTATGAGACGCTTTGTTATCAAACACTTCATTATCCCCCGCCCTAGAACCCCTAGAGGCCTCGTCATCCTTCATTTTACTTAAGAATTCCGCCATCTCTGGACTTCCCGCCTTTGCCTCGCTGGCCGGCACTTTCTTCACCCCTAATGGAATACCCTTTTCGTCTCGATCAAAATTATCTAAACCAAGCGCCGCGTCCATCGCTCCATCCCAAGGTTCATTGCTCGCAAAATTCCCATTTTCAATATTTGAAACAGCATCTTCACCATCGCTAATTCTCAAGCGATCTTCAATTTCCTTTTCTACTTCTTCCCCTGGACGGCCGTATTTCTTCGCTGAATAATCTTTTAGCGCGGCAAAAATATTTCTATCTTCCTTACCTCTTGGCGGCAACAATCTCATCGTAAATGGCGCCGACGGCATACCATGCATCAAAACCGTCGCAATCGCGTGATGGTTTGGTTGCTTATGCAAATCTTCCGCCTTAAAAGTCGGCGTAAAAACTTTCTCCATCATTTCCGCATCTGTTACGCCCAGACGACCCGCAATAATCGTACCTACGTTACCCAGCACACCCTCACGAATCTTATCTGTTAACTGCGTCATAAACTGATTTGCCACAATCAAATTCAAACGGAACTTACGAGCTTCCGACAAAATCGATTCAAAAGATTCTGTCGAAAAATTCTGAAACTCATCCACGAACAGACAGAAATCTTTACGTTCATGCTCTGGCGTATCCACCCTCGACATCGCCGCCGTCTGGAATTTCATTACGAAAATCATACCCAGAAGCTTTGAGTTTAGCTCCCCGAGCTTACCTTTCGAGAGATTCACCAGGAGAATTTTCTGTTGATCCATAATTTCACGGATATTAAAGCCCGATTTAGTCTGACCAAGCACCCGCTTCATCATCGTATTTTGCTTAAATGGACTCCATTTTGAAGCAAACCAAGTCACCACCTCACCTGCATCGTTTGATTTCTGAGAAGCCGGAAATTCCTTCGTCCAATAATCAAAGAGGTCACGATCTGTCACATATTTTAGCTTATCTGCCACCAAATCTGGGTTAATGAATGGGCTCGGAATATCCAGAAAAGTTGCACCTCTCGGATCACTCATCAAAAGCAACGCCGCATTCCTAAACATCTGCTCACCGCGTGGACCAAAAATACCGGTATGTCCAGGGTCATACAGTGAATAGAGCATATTAATCCCCTCTTGCACGATAAAGTCCTTCTGCTCCGTAGTCGCAAATTCCAACATGTTCATGCCAATTGGAAAATCTGTATCTGATGGATCAAAATAAATCACATCGTCAATACGATTTTCTGGCACCATCGAAAGCAATTCCTCTGTTACGTCACCGTGCGGATCGATAAAACAGAAGCCCTTACCTGCCAACATATCTTGATAGGCCAAATTCTTCAAAAGTACCGACTTACCCATACCAGAGGAACCGATAATATACGTGTGGCGCCTACGGTCATCTTCACCCAACTTAATCATTTTCGTATTGCCACGATATTCGTTCACGCCGAGCTCCAAACCTTCTTCCACTAGTACGGTTGGCGCATCTACCTGTTTAGTCATCTGCCTCTCTACTCCCGATGATGGGATTGCCGCCTCAGATGGCAAATGAAAAATCGAGGCGAGTTCCTGTGTATTTAAAATCATCCCCTTTTTCTTAGTTGGGAAAAAGCGAAAAATATAATTCGTCACCAAAGTGTCCATTTTTTTCGCCATATCATATTTGAAACCGTTCATGGTTGGCGAATCTAATTGCGAAAACGCTGCCACCACCCCACCGACTAAGGCCTCACTACGTTCATGACTACTCGAATGCGCGACCACACGAATCAGACACTCGAAAACCGGATACTTAGTTTTATTTTCAATCATTTGCGCCTCATCAAGTTTCGCCTGTGAGACTTCCTTAGTCGTTTCCTTACCTTTTTCATATTCATGTAGCTCCGGCACTTCGAATGGTGCACGAATAATATCCATGATTAAATTTAGTACTCGGCCTTGTCCGAAGAATCCGCTGCCCGACTTAACTTTTTTACCCTCTCGTAAATTTTTTACAATTTCTTCAACTTTTTTTCGCCAACCATCCCCCACCGGACGAAACATTAGCTGCAACCCCAACCCTTCACCTTTTTTCGCTTTCGCAAAAGCGTTCAAAATCGCCAGCTGTGCATCCCATTTTGATTCTGAAAATACCTGGATTGGATAATATTCTTCCTTCTTAAAAATCAGCTCACCACCTGCCACATTACGACTATCTTCATCTTCTTTTGCCTCGTCACCCAGCCCGGCATTCGAGAAAATATTCTCTACCTCTGCCTCCTCTAAGCGCGCCGTTGGATAAGAAGATTGAATCGCCTGCTTCACAATCTCCGTCGTCACTGCTGGCACCACGGCATAATACTTCACTAAACCGTCGACCACTACCATTTCGAATGAAAAATATTTCTGACCGTATAATTTCGTATTAAAACTTTCTTTCTTCAGCGTCGAAGCGATGATTGAATACATAATTGTCGACTGCGAAATCGCCTCCTCATTAACATCACGCTCGTCGCGTCCACCACCCTGAATATCATCGGTTGCTGGTGGTAAATGAATCAAAAGTGGAATTAATTTTAGTGAACGCTCATATTCCTTCGCCTTACGTTTTTTAGCTAAAATTTTCACCCCCACAAAGAGTGCTGCTACTAGAATTAGAATAAAAATTTGTACACCAATTATGATGTTGTTAGAGAAAATTTTCGAAAAATCCACCCCCTGCTTTGGCGTAAAAATTGAACTATTTTTTTGTTCATTCTGCGCATTGTTCGATGCAGCCTTGGCCGCACCAGAATCCGCCGGCGTCCCCGCCGCATTCTTTCGCATAATGATATTTTCCACCGGATTTTCGCTCATTTTTGTCTCTTCTTTTATCTTGTTTAGCTATGTCTTATTTTCTTATTTTATCTTCGTTTTTTCCTAAACTCTTTTTTCAGGTTAGCCTTTTTCTTTTTCTATCAAGTTAACCTTTTTCTTTCCTATTTACCCCTGATATTCATCTAATTATCCTGACCGAGTATTCTTCCATATCTGTCGAGCAGAAGTTTCGCACTCAACATTCTCTTCTGTCGATACTGCATCGTCGGGCTTTTAATCTTCTTGGTTTTCTCAACTTCTTTCAGGATTTCTTCCTCTAGGCCATCTCTGTCTCGTGCCTTCGGCAAATCTGTTCCAATCAGTTTTCCATCTTCGAAAGTCCGCGTCCCCACTGTTACGATCTTCCCTAAATCACTCTTCGGCACCCCCTCATCACTAAATTCCTCCCCCTGTTCGACCTCCGCCCGTTCCGTCTCCAGATTTTTTTCTTGTTCAATCTGTGAATTTGCATTTTCAAAGCCTTGTATCTGCTCTGAACGAATTTGCATTGGATTTACCCGTTCAAACTGCCCCTGTCCCGGCACACTATTCGTCTGCACCCACTCTGGCATACCACCCGTCTGTATTTCCTCTGAGACGCCTCCTATCCGCATCTCCTCTGGAACACTGTTCATTTGCGCCTGCCCCGGCACACTATTCATCTGCGTCTGATTTAGTACGCCATTCATCTGCACCTGATCTGACACACCGTTCATCTGCGCCTGCATCGCCATCTGGCCCATCGCCATCTGTCCTCTATCAAAACCGTTCGCCCCAGGCATTCCCTGAGCTTCAAACATTTGGTTCAATCTTGCCACAGCTTCGTCTTGCGTCATCCCCACTGGAACCTGTTCCACCCCCAAAGAATTTAAGCCAGAAAAATCCTGTCGTTCTCGATCATTTACTCCAGAAACCTGCCCAATATTTTTCTGATCCATGCCCCTATTTTAGCATAAACACTATGAAAAAAATACTATTTCACCATCTTGGTGAACACAAAAAATAGCAAACCAACAAAAATTGCCGGCAAGAAAATCAAAACCAGCAAATTCGTCACACTTGAAGCCACCAAAATCAACAACATAATCGGATACATCGCAATAATTCCCGCCTTAAAATAGTCCGTCTGTGTAGTTCTGTTTTTTAGAAAAACTACCTTCAAAAACAGGTTCATCACCCAGGTAATAATTCCAAAAACCAGAACATAAAGCAGCACAAAAGCCAGCATAATCCCTAGCGGGCCGACCATCATTGGCGTAGTAGTGAAGAGCATAACTACCAAAATAACCAAAGAAATTAAGCTTGAAATTCCGATCAAAAGATTAA
>CAUQEK010000041.1:0-6329 GCA_963517385.1 uncultured Candidatus Saccharibacteria bacterium
TTACCAGATATAAATAGGCTCAAACTGAAAAATCGGTTTGAGCTTATTTTGAACTGCTTATGCTTTTTTCTCTCTCTAAAATATGGTAAAATAATTTAGATAAATGTGTCCTCTTGGGGGCGGTAAGGAGTAAGTATGGCAGAAAATCAAGACAAGGTGATTCAGATTGCGGGTTCAATTACCGTAGATGAGCTAGCAAATGCGCTCGGTCTTTCCGTGACATTTTTGATTGGCGAACTTTTTAAGCAGGGAATCGTGGCGACGATTAATCAGCGCCTAGATTTTGATACCGCGAGTATTATTATTGAAGAATTAGAATTAAAAAATGTGCGCTTGGAACGTAAGAATACTTCGACCAAAACTTCAGATTTGAGAAGAGAATTATCAGACAAGGCAGTGACGCGTCCACCAGTGGTGGCGGTGATGGGTCACGTGGACCATGGTAAAACGACCCTACTTGATACGCTTTTGCATAAGAAAACCGTGGAGGGGGAAGCTGGCGGTATTACCCAACATATTTCAGCTTACCAATTGAAGCACAATGAACGCTTGATTACTTTTCTGGATACGCCAGGACACGAAGCTTTTGCGGCAATTCGTCAACACGGTGCGATGCTTACCGATATCGTAGTGATTGTGGTGGCGGCGGATGACGGTGTGAAACCTCAGACGGTGGAAGCGATTAAGTTTGCCCAGAGTGCGAACGCAAAAATTATCGTTGCGATTAATAAGATTGACCGTGAAGGTGCAGATATTCCACGCACGATGGCAGATTTGGCGCAGCATGGTTTGAACCCAGAAGAATGGGGCGGTGATATTACGATGGTGCCAATTTCAGCCAAGCGTGGAGATAACCTCGAAAAGTTACTTGATTTGATTCTTTTGACGGCTGATATTGAAGAATTGAAGGCGGATGTGCATATTCCTTCTGAAGGTTTGGTGATTGAGTCACATATGGAAATTGGTAAGGGTTCGGTAGTGAATCTCTTGGTGACCGGTGGTGAATTGAAGACCGGAGAATTCATCGTGGCGGGTAGTGCTTATGGTAAGATTCGTACGATGTTGGATTTTCGTGGTAAGCCAAAGGGTAAGGCGACGCCTTCGACTCCGGTCACAGTGACTGGTTTTAAGGAATTGCCAAATTTCGGTGATAAATTTATCGAAGTAAAAGATGAAAAATCAGCACGCAAGATGGCGCTACTGAACGCGCAGAATTTGGTGGAAGAAAGTGCTTCGGCGAATGTGACGAGCTCGGATCTACTCCGTATGATGAATAACGCGGATAATGCGAAGGTCTTTAATGTAATTATTAAGGGTGACGTGCTGGGGTCGGTGACTTCGGTGATTGATTCTTTGAAAATGATCGACACGAAGGGCGAAGTGATGTTAAATATCGTGTCTTCCGGTGTGGGTGACATTACAGAAAATGATATCTATATGGCAGAAGGTGACAATACGGTAGTTTACGGTTTTAACGTCAATGTGCCAACTAATATTGTAAAATTAGCGGCGCGTGATGGGGTGGAAATTCGTAATTATAAGATTATTTACGAACTACTCGATGATGCGAAGACTTCGATGGAAAATCTTTTGGATGCGGAAATCGTGGAAACCGAAATGGGTGAAATGAAGATTAAAGGGGTCTTCCGTACTGAACGCACGGCAATTATTGCTGGTGGTGAAGTATTGACGGGTCTAGTGAAAAAAGGCTTGATGGGCCGCGTGTATCACGAAAAAGAATTGATCGGTGAAGTGGAAGTCGATTCAGTTCAAAAAGAAAAAATGGACGTAAACGAATTGGTGGCTGGTGAAACTGGTGGTATCGCCTTTAAGCTAGAGAAAAAATTAGTGATCGAAGTAAATGATCGCGTGAAATTCTTTACCAGGGAATTGGTCAAGAAGAAGCTTTAAAACCAAAAAAGAAGAGAACGCCGCATACCTCGTTCCGGAGACGCTCAAGGGGAAGAATGTCGCATACCTTTTATCGGACCGCTCAAGGACGCTTGCCCAAGCCTATGTCCTCAAAAAGGTAAGACGACATTCTTTTTTATATCAAAAATATATTCTTCTTATGGTAAAATAAAAGTATATGCAAGGCCAAAAATTGCAACCACGGAACCTCGCGGGGGGGGGGTGGTTTAATAGAGAATTAAAGCTCCTTCTTGTATTTTTTGGTTTAATTTCTTTTTGTAATCTAGTTTTTAGCGACAATACGTTCGCTTTATATACTCCGACACTTTCGGCTTCGGTGGATAATTCCGATGTGACGATTTCGGGTAACAATGTAGTTAATTCGCATAATCAGTTAAGTTTTAACTCGATGAATTTAACAGTAAAAACTAATAACCGAACTGGTTACACGGCAGCGATTAGTACGGAAACAGACGATACCTCGTTGAAAAATTTAGACTCTACATTGGGCGCGAAAATTCAGTCGATTACTGAGAATTTAGCGCTAAATAATTTTACTGCAAATACTTGGGGTTATAAAATGGGGTCGGAAAATAATTTTAAACCGATTCCGGCAGCTTCTAATCCGTCAAATATTATTCAGACAACGGTAGGCACTGGATATGATGAGACAAATAAAATAAATATTGGAATGAAATTAAGTGATACGTTGGAGAGCGGGAATTATACTAATAAAATCATCGTGTCTGTCATATCTAATCCGTATGAGAAAAAGGCGAGAATTAATAGGGGTTACGATTTTAACGTAAGCGTGGGGAATTTGGATAAGAATCAAACGATTGTATATCGCAAAGGTAAGAGAGATAATATTTATCACATTAAGAGAAGTTCAATCGCTAGAGATTTAGTGCCAAGCGATGCGGTGAATATTGAAAATGGAAATACTTCGGATTACGAAGTGAAAATTTGGTTTATTCCATCAGAGAATACGGTATATTACTGGACAGAAGCGGACAAAATTACTTTGAGTAAAGATAGTAGTTTTATGTTTGATCGAATGTCAAAGCTTCAAACGATAGATTTGTCTGGATTTGATACGAGTGAAGCGGAAGATATGTCACGAATGTTTGCGGCTTCGCCGGAACTTAAAACCTTGGATTTTTCTGGATTTAATACTAGTAAGGTAAAAAATATGACATATATGTTTTATGATGCGGGAAAGATTGAAACTTTGGATCTTTCGGCGTTTGATACGAGTAGCGTAACTACAATGTACGGGCTTTTTAATGGAATGCGTGCATTAAAAAATCTGAATATTTCTTCGTTCAATACGCAAAATGTAACAGAAATGCAAGAAATGTTTCAATATAATTCATCGCTGACGAGTTTAGATTTATCGCATTTTGACACTCGCAAGGTGACAAATATGGAATGGATGTTTAAGGAAATGTCGAATGTGGCTTCTTTAGATTTGTCGAGTTTCGACACGGGTAAAGTCACGAATATGCACGGCATGTTTCAGTCGGCAGCTAAATTAACTAACCTTAATGTGTCAAGTTTTAATACTTCGAATGTGGTAAATATGGAAGCGATGTTTGCTGGATTACAGGAACTGACCAGTCTGGATGTGACAAATTTTAATACGAGTAAAGTAGTAAATATGGGAGGCATGTTCTTAAATATGACGAATCTCACTAGTCTAGATGTTACAAATTTCAATACAAGTAAGGTGACATATATGGCAAATATGTTCTCAAATACGGCAAAGCTTACTAATCTAGATGTTAGAAATTTTAATACAGAAAATGTAACTAATATGATGTATATGTTTTATAAGATGAATAAAATTATTGATTTGGATTTATCTAGTTTTAATACTCAGAATGTTACTGATATGGGTGGAATGTTTGCTTATGTAACAAATCTAAAAAGTCTTAATTTGGCTAATTTTAATACCAAAAAAGTAACTAATATGTACAGCATGTTTTCGAGTATGACTAGTCTCACGGCATTGGATTTATCTAATTTTGATACGAGTAACGTGACTAATATGGATGGAATGTTTTACCATACAAACAGTTTAACTTCGCTTGATTTGTCTAATTTTGATACGAGTAATGTAGTGAATATGCAAAGTATGTTTGAGTTAGGAGATGAAGACACTGATAAGGATAAATTAACGGTAATTTATATAAATAATGATTTTAACACTTCGAAAGTTACTATTTTTACAAATATGTTTAAGAATCGTAGGAAGCTACGAGGAGGGAACGGTTCGTATCTTACTAATCCATCGATGGCTGATAAGACTTGGCTCCGGGTGGATCGCCCGGGAGTGCAGGGTTACTTTACGAAAAAAGCTTAAATTGTGATAGGGAATTGATAAAGCTTTTGGTTTTTGAAGATTCTTATGCTAAAATAAAAGTATATGCAAGGCCAAAAATCATATTCTTTTAAATTATTTTTGTGGAAAAATATTTTCGTAGTAGGTGCTTTCTTTTTCGCTTCTTTTCTGTGGTTAAGTTTTAGTTCAAATGAAGCTTCAGCACTCTTTGTGCCAACACTATCGGCTTCGGTAGACCAAGCGAACCTGCAGGTGAACGGAAACCAGGTGATTAATTCGACAGACAAAACTACGGAAATCCCATTTAATTTCACTGTCAATACTAATAACCGCACCGGTTACACTGCTACTCTAAGTGCGGAAACCGAAAATACAGCACTAACCAATGCGAGTTCTGCTGTGGGAGCGAAAATTGATTCGATAAGTACGAACTTAACGCTAAATAATCTACCAAATAATACTTGGGGTTATAAGTTCGGGGTATCCACGAATTACGCTCCAATTCCAGCTTTGTCTACGCCGGCGCAAATTCTCCAAACCGCAGGGAAGACCAATGGAAATGAATCAAATCAGCTGAGTATCGGCATGAAACTAGCGGATAATTTGGAATCAGGGAATTATACCAATAAATTGATTTTATCTTTTGTCTCTAATCCATATCAAATGCGAGCTGTGATGACGAATGGCCCAGATTTTAATACCAGAGTAGGGAATTTGGACCCGAACCAGGCTTATTATGTACAATCGCCATCTGATCATATACCGACTAAGCCTAATATTAAGTCTTTTAAAAGAAGTACTGTGGCACCGGTGAGTTCTATATCGACAATTAATATAGAGGACTCGGATATGTCGGATTATGAAATTAAGGCTTGGTATAATACGGCGGATCAAGCGGTTTATTATCATACTGAACCGAATGTGGTATTTTTAAATGAGAATTCGGAGGCGATGTTCCGATGGTTTACAAAAATGGAGACGATTGATCTATCTAGCTTCAATACAAGTGAAGTAATCACAATGAATACTATGTTTTATATGATGAATAGTCTAAAAAGCATTGATGTTTCTGGATTTAATACGTCTAAGGTAACTGATATGAATGCAATGTTTGATCTAACCGGCGTAATAGAACAATTAGATGTTTCGAATTTTGATACTTCAAATGTTACCGATATGAAATGGATGTTCTTTGGATTGAATAAATTAAAGAAATTAAACCTTACAAATTTTGATACAAGTAAAGTCACTAACATGTATGGTATGTTCGATGCAATGACTGATGTTAGTGAGATAAAATTTGGCACGAATTTCAATACTAGGAATGTAACAAATATGGGGAGGATGTTTTCCAGAACGAGCTCAATTCAGCAGTTGGATTTATCACATTTTAATACTGGAAACGTGACAGCAATGAATGATATGTTTAGCCTAATGACATCTCTGACGCAGATTAATTTTGGAGCAAATTTTGACACTAGTAATGTGACGGATATGACAGGAATGTTTTATCAGTCTACAAGTTTAGTGAATTTAGACTTATCGCATTTTAATACGAGAAAAGTTAAATCAATGATTAGTATGTTCTCACAAATGTCTGGTTTGACAATTTTGGATATTTCAAATTTTGAAACACCAAGTCTTGAAAATGCTGGTAGTATGTTTGCGATTGACCCGGGTTTTTCGGATAACCTTGAGAAGATTTATGTAAATCAGGATTTTGATACCTCAAAATTAACTTCTTCAACAAATGCGTTTATTAGGCGAAATAGGCTTAGGGGAGGGAATGGATCGTATCTTTCTGACCCTTCGACCGCTGATAAAACTTGGTTCCGCGTGGATCGCCCTGGAGTGCAAGGGTACTTTACGAGGAAGAGCTAGCTAGTTGAACTTAAACCTAAAAAGTTATGGCTCATGTCGGGTCATGACTCTCATATCGGAGTCTAAAAAAATGAGCTTGAACTGAAAGATTTACCTAAAATAGCTTAGTTCGGTTTTTGTTCGGTTTTGGAGTAGAAGTAGAGAAGAGCTCGATTTTTTATTAATATTGCAAAATCAAGTATCAGAGGAGAAC
>CAUQEK010000042.1:0-6179 GCA_963517385.1 uncultured Candidatus Saccharibacteria bacterium
ATGAAATTATCAAATCTACACCGAAAACCAACCCCAATTTTTTCTATCAAATCCTCGATACCACTATTGAACTAGCCGAAAAATCTTACTACAAAACCAAAAATCCTATCTTCCTCCAGAAAATCTCCGGCCTCATAGAGACTAAACGTCTTACCTCGGATTTTTCCGCCAATAAAAAACTCCAGCTCGTAGCCAACCTCTTGTAACCTTTCATATCTACTCTCAACATAAGACTAATTCTGCGCACGATAAACTCCTTCATCTACCACTATCGCTTCTCAAAATTTTGGTATTTCAAGCATTTTCATGTATAATATAAGATATGCTAGGAATTTTCCTCATCTTACTTTTCGTAATTTTTCTGATTTTTTTCGAACCAAAAATCGAAGCCAGGCTCAAAAAACCGGCTCCAGAAAACAAGAATTTTGATGCTCAAATGAAAAAACTTTGGGATATTGCCAAGGTCAGTATGAAAGAGCGCAAAACTCTTCGTGCCGAAAAAGCCTTGCTCACTATCTTGAAATTTGACGAAACCAATGCCGCCGCCTACAACCGTCTCGGTATTCTTTATGCCAAATCACAAAATTACGACGAAGCCATCGAATGTTTTGAAATTGCCCAGTCCCTCGATAGCAACCCATCTTCTCTACATAACGTTGGCCTCATTTACCTCGAAACTGGTGCCTATGAAAAAGCCAGTATGGCCTTTCAGCAAGCCTTAAAACTTGAAGGTGATGTGCCGGCTCGTTTTATCGCGCTCGCTAAATCCGAAGAAAAACTTGGCCACCGCAAGGCTGCCGTCGAAGCACTCGAATCCGCCTATGCTCTCGATCATTCGATTTCCACTCTCCGCCACATCCTTAGTATTTATGAAGATATGGGTGACGCTGAGAATATCCAAATCGTCACTGCCAGAATCGAACAGCAAGTTGCCGAAGATGAACTAAAGAAAAAACAGGAACTCGCTAAGAAGCAAAAACGCACTGCAATCAAAAAACCAGTTCGCGCCACGAAACCAGCGAAGATTTTTTATCCAAAAGCTAAAAAATCCACCACTAAATCCAGCGGATCCGTCAGTCAAACCAGCACTGAACGTACCATCCAAGATGCCAAGCTTAGTGCTACTGCCGTTTCTCGTCCGACGGCCACCCGCACCTCTACTCGTCGTCGCAAGATGATTCAATAAATAAACTTGCGGTTGTGAAGAACTTAAACTCATGTTAAAATAAGAGAGTACTTATAAGTACAAATCGCCGCGTTAGCTCAGCTAGTAGAGCAGCCGCCTTGTAAGCGGCAGGTCGTCGGGGCAGAGCCGACACGCGGCTCCACGGATGAAAAATAAAAAAATGAGTTCCTTGGAACTCTATTTTTATTTTTAAGGCTTAAAATTTAGAATTTATTCTATAATTTTAAGTTTTAAAAATTAAAATAAAAAGCGTAGCGATATTTTTTTATTTTTAAGAGTGGCCGTGTGTACCTTAGTACACGCGCTCTTAGTCTACCTCATCACTCCTCTCACATATCTCTCAGCATCCTTTACCATTCTCTCGCAATGGCCATATCCCTTATTCACCACCAATTTTGCTTCCGGATATTTCTTCGGAATTTTTCTTTTTGCCAATCTCAAATCTGAATCTTTTTCACCATAAGAAAATACGCAAGATTTTTGCATTTCCGCATCCATCTCCGGTAGCCTCACATTCGAACAATCTCGCACAATATTTTTTATACTCAGAGGATCCATCCTTAAAAATCTCTCCGCCATGACCTTGCCAGCTTGATTCCCAAACATCTTGGACATTTTCTCTACCGCGAGCTTCGGACTTTTCAACCCCTTTTTCTGCTTCGCCAGCATTATTTTTGTCATCAAAAATCCACCCAATTTCGCATTCTCATAAAAACTCGCCCCCTCAAAAAATAGCCGCTTAAATTTAACTTCACCCCTATTCAGCATCTCAAACAATACCACCCCACCCAGTGACGCCGCAAACCCCAAATCCACTTCACTCACTCCATGTTCTAAGAGATATTGCACCAATACTCGCGCCTCTTCCGCCGCACTTTCATACACCTCACCGGCCGCCTCCCCATGCCCCGATAAATCCGGTATAATGAACCGGTATTCATCAGTCTCTTTCAAAATATTCTTCACCAAAAAAGTCCTCATCGACTCACTCGAAGCCAACATTGGGTGTATTAAAAGTATTACCTTTGATTTTTCTAGATACAAATCATGTATCACCATAAAACATTTCCTCCTTGAATAGAAAAAAGCTCCGACCTTGACGATCGGAGCTACGCTTGCTTCACAAAAGGGTGCCATTTTTGTTAGTCAAGCCACATGATAAAGACCCTCTCGGATCGCCAAAAATCACACTTATCATAAATCTCTCTCCCAAAATTTATTCAATAATGGCATCCTTAAATCTATATTAGCACAAACAAAATAAAATGTAACAAAAATCTGAAAAATTCCTGAAAAATTTTTTATACAAGGGTTATTTAAAAACGCACAAATTCTATCTTACCATAAACATTATCAAAATCAATAAAATTTTTACATTTTGCTCACCAAAAGTTATAATAAATCTATGGAAAATTCTACACCTCAAAACACTCAGTCCCCTAACAAAAAACGCGCTCAGCTCGCCTCTTTAATCGTTCTTGCTATTCTTGCAATTCTTTCAACCGTTGCTGTAATTGTGATGCCGCTTATGAATAAAAACTCCTCAGACAAGTCAGCCGAATCAAGCCTAAATGAATCCACCGAATCCACTCAGACCGAGAATACCAATCAATCAACTTCAAAACAATCCCAAGGAACCGAATTCGCCTTTAATCACGAATCCGACATCAATCTAACTAGTAATAAACCAAATATTTATATTTTCTGGGGTGACGGTTGCCCGCATTGTAAGGCTCTCGCCAAATTCATTTCGAAATTACCAACTGAAACCAAAAACAAAGTTAATGTCTATTCTTTCGAAGTTTGGAGCGATAAGGATAATAAAACCCTTATGAAGAATTTCGGAAAATACCTGGGTCAAGACGTGCGTGGCGTACCATTTATGGTGATTGGCGATAAAATCTTCGACGGCTATAGTTCTGGCGATACCAAAACCGACAAACAAATTCTCGACGCCATCAACACTATCATCAAGAACCAGGGAAGTACCGACCAATACAAGCTCTACAAAAAGGCTTAAGCTCACGAAGAGCATAAAAATAAAATATTTTATATAGAAAACTATTTCACGCTAACAAATTGTGATTTAGAAAGTATTCCAAAATTTTACAATCTCTCTGAGTGAAATAACATTGGAGTAATGAACTTTCATCTGAATCACCTTTATGCTCAATGATAAACTTTTTCATATTTTTTAAGGCATCCACTGGATTCATCTTTAAGCACTTGGCACCAAATTTAATTTCATCCTCATCTGGGTGGATTTCTTGGGCTTCCCCATATGGCTCCGCTATGAATATATACGAAATTTGTGTCTGATCTTTTACAACTCCAATCTTGCGTATATTTTTTACCATGTAGCCAGTCTCTTCAAGGACTTCACGTATAAAAGTCTGCTCTGGAGTCTCATTGTTTTCCTTACCACCTCCCGGTAGCTTGTATTGGCCGATCCGCTTCTTAAAGAAAACTAAGATATCACCGTCAGAAAATTGTATAACTCCTCGAGAAGCCTCTCTTGGCCAACTACCTATAAAATCATCAAGAAAGATATTTCCATAATCCTCATAAATAATATTGTCACTAATTACACCATCAACCACAGTATTGATCTCATCTTTCTTATTCATATTATAAAGTGGTTTTATAATCCCATGTCCACTCTTAGTTTAATTTTATTAAAGCTCCCATCAAGTCACATTACACTCATCATATACTATTTATCTTATTTTAGGTAGTTTCTTTATTGGAGTTATTACTTTTATGTTTATACTTTTTCAAGTTTAAACTTATAATTAAAAACTCTTCTCATAGTGAGTATTTTTCTTAATCAAAAAGCCCCGCATTTCTGCGAGGCTCTTTTTTGGAGATTAGTTGCGACTTACGATGACATTTGCATCGATATCTTTAAATAAATCATTACGATTGGGATTAGACTTGTGTCCAACCAGAGCATCGGTACCGTCCTTGATATAAGTCGGCACATTCATCTCTCAGGTCCTCCACTTCTCTGATATTAAATTCAGAAACCATTTGGAATGTTCCTGGGTGTGACCTACTTGGGTCAGGGTCCTTTAGTGGGACTAGTCCATAATCATTTCTGGCTGCCTGTCTTGCTTCTAATACTTCAGTTATAGCATCCTTACTCGGTCCGATTACTTTCGTGATAGAATCTTCTTTTGATGTCTTCGTAATCACGTTTTCTTTTTAGTGACTCGCTTTCGTGTGACTCACTTCCGCCTTCCTTGGTGGTTTCCAGTCTAGAAGGCCACAGAGGCAGAAAATCATCCCCATCATAGAGCCCACCTGGGATAAGACCGAGTGTCAAATATTGTAGTGATTGTAGTGCAATATCCATCGAATCATCCATTATATACCTCCTTCTTAATGCGCGTAGGGTAAAAGTAACCTAGTTAACTATATTCTATATTATTTTAAAAATTTATCAATATTAGCATAATAACAATATCTACCTATTTTTATTGACAATACTTATTGTCTTTTTATTCAAAGGTCCTGGACCTTAACGGACAGATTGACATAACCATTAAAATGTGGTAATATATCTCTGATACATTTTGATTTTTGTTACATGTTCACAAGAAAAGGGGGTCAAAAATGAGTACATTTTTTTATCAAACAATTGCAATTTTAGGTTTCACGGAACTACCGAGAATATGGCAGTGGATTATCGTTTTTATGGTAATCAATTCGGTCAGCGCAGCTATTCTGCGTAAGGCTTTGATTTCTGCCACCACCCGTGTTCACACGGTACGTCATGGCAAAGCCAATGGCAAAGCAGATTTTTTCCAAATCTGCGGAGTACAAAATTCCTCCATTAGTGCATTTAACTATATTTTAGATCATTTGCACGATGGCGACGGAGTTTATGCATTATGCTACAGTAATTTTGGCTTTGATGTGCCGACCTATATTACAGCTATGAGAAAGGCTGTCGTTCGACGCAACAAGGAATTCAAACGCCTCAGCCGCACCACAATTGGTCATTCCATTAGTATGGGCGACATCGTCATCCACAAAATGGAAAACAATTTCGATGCAACCTTCAGTCTGAATCCTTGCACCTATGGTTTTTTCCTTAAAGAGCCACTTCATACGTTGCTCAAATATGGCGGGCCACTTCTACTCGCGTCAAGATTTCTTTTAGGCTGGCTTGGCTTTATTCCAATCATTCCGAACTTCGATCTGGAAAAAAGCAGTAGCTCTCTGGCGTTATTAGTTGACCAATATCTGGCTCTCCGTAACAACACTAGAGACCTCGGCGATGACAGGTTACCCAGAAATCTAATCCTCTCTGAAAAAGATTATTTGCTAGATAACGAAGTAGTTCGTAAGACTTTTACTGGCGCCCATTTCGCGATGACCAGTAATCCCCACGGAGACACTAGAAACACTTCTAATCTTCTGAAGGCTTATTATGATTTGTGTGGTTTCCGTCGTACCTTTCGGCCGATCACAATCGAGGTAGAAATTCCGGAGGATGAGAAAATTATTTCTTTCTATCACCACCACGGTCCCAAAATAGCTAAACTTGATTGAAATTAGGCAAAAAATAACTCGACTGATAACTTAAACTCATACCCAATTTCAAACAAAAGCTAAACCTGAATACCTAACTTAAACCTAAAAAAATGCAAAACGCGCAATCTTGCGCAAAAATGGGGCGCCCAGAAGCGCTCCTTTTTATTCCTAAAAAATTAGGGCATCCAAAAGTGCTCATTTCTTATTTCTAAAAAATAAACCCATATTCCACGAATGCACTTCTAGGCTCCATGAAATTTTTCCATATCTTTTATTTCCAGAAACCTGTTGAAAAATCCGCCCCACCTTGTTATAATATTCCTATCTGTCTGGGCTTGGCTCACGCCAGCAGGTGGATGATTTTTAAAAGCTGGAGTAGTCTAGCGGCAATGACAAGAGACTGTAAATCTCTCGGGTTACACCTTCGTAGGTTCGAGTCCTACCTCCAGCACCA
>CAUQEK010000043.1:0-5838 GCA_963517385.1 uncultured Candidatus Saccharibacteria bacterium
CATCGAGAATCAGCCAGGCATCGATGTTGGTGACGTTGCTGGTGATATTGATTTTCTTGGCAAAGATGAGGACTTGTGGGAAATCGTCTACGGCGTTGTAGGTTTCGTGGGCGATATTGATATTGCGATCGATGGTGAGGGTACCGTCGACGAACATGGCGAGGGTGTTCATGAGTTTTTGGCCGGTGGTATTGCTTCTCGCGATGAGGTTGCCGCCGCGATCGAATTGATAGAAATTGGCGGTGCTATTCATGGCGCTGAGGCTGGTGTCTCCCTGGTGGTATAGCTGGGAGAGGCCGAGATAGTTTTTCGCGGAAGTTTCATTAGAAGTGAGACTAGTGATGGTATTAGAGGAATTTCGAATGATAGTATCGCGGAAACGAGCTTTGAGACGGGCGAGAACGGCGGAGCCGATGCGGGAGATGCCGGATTCGCCAGATTTATTATCGTTCGAAACTGTGAGTGGGCTTAAGGCAATTTGGTTACTTGCGGAATCTGCGCCACCATTTGGCAAATTGAAATTGTAATTTTCTTCGTAGCCTTGAATAGCGCCAGTGCCAAAGCCGTTAACTTTGCCGGCAGCTAGTGCGCTAAATTCCGTCCAAGAACCGAAAAGTTTGGTAGCGGCAGATGGATAAGCGCCGAGACCGCCACCGACGGCTTTGTTGGAAACTGAAGTGATAATGGAGCCGTTGGTATAAATTCCGCCACCGAGAACTTGGAAATTTGGCTTCTTGGCAAGTGTGACGCAGGAGGCAGCGGAAATATGATATTGATTATTGCCGCCATTCATCGCGGAGCCACTGGTGTTATTTTCAATGGTATTTTCGGCTGAGTCGTGAGAAGCGGCTGGCCAGATGACAGAGCGGGTGCAATATTTTTTACCAAGGCCAGCGCCAGGGAGATTGTCTGGGATGGTACGTTCGTATAACTCAGTATTATTTTTTTCACCGGAAAAATTACCGCTTGTGTTTATGGTTCTTGAAAATTCGTCGACTAGATTACATTGTTCGGTGCCACTACAGATAGTATTACTGGCGCGAGTTTCTTCTTGAAGCCTAGATTCTGGATAATTCTCATCGACGATCATTTCGTAAATTTTGACGGTTTGATCAGGGCGAGTATGGGTAGCGTATGGGGTTTTAGAAATTAGTTCATTAGTACGTGGGGTGACGCCGTAATTGGCGCTAATATTGATTTTATTACCAATAAAACCAACACCGCCTTCGGAAGATTCGATATAGCTATGGATAGAAGTATTGAAATTATATGGGGTGTAGACAGAGGATTTTTTCTCAAGGTAGGTATCTTGGCCGTCGGAGCGGGTGGAGACGGTATCGTCAATGTATTTTCTAATATAATAATCTTCTTTTGGCCTACTGCATCCATTAGGGGTTGGCGTACATTTGGAGCCGGGTACAGGTCTCCTTTTTTTGAGATTTGTCTGATGACCCCACGAACCCAAACTCCCGCCATCTACAGCACTTTCATAGGAATCATTTTGATAATGGTTGACTTGTTTATTTTCTTTTTCCCAGGTGGTGTATTCATGATACCAAGCACGAAGATTGTTATAGCGAATACCTTGAGAAATTACAGTGCCAACTTCCGTGGTGTTCCCAGTCTTGGCGGCAGAATCACAACCGGATTGATAATCGAGGAATCCAGGTATTTGATAGCCAACTGTAAGTTTAGGTGTATTGATTTTATAATAACGAGTATCACAGGAATAGTTAGAGGAAGCTTTTTGGGTAGGCGAAAGTGCGGTGAATCCATAATCTTCGGCGGTAATGCCACTTCCGGTTACTGGTCTTGCGCTACTATTATTGATGGAGTGAATCTGTCCATCGTGAACTGGTGAATCACCAAAAAGATAATTGTTATTTCTGCCGCCATTTTTTTCGGCAAAAATTTCAAATTGACTGTTCGGAGGGGCCTCAGCGTATCTAACCACTTGACTTTTTGTTTGCCGTCCGACTTGTTGAACTGGAAAACAAAAAGTTTCATAAAACTGCACGCGATCGCCTGGTCTTGCAAGGACGAAATTTTTACCTTTGAGATTTTTTTGCCAAGAATTATGGCCTAAGGAACCAGTGTATGAATGGTTAATTACGCCAGTATCGGCGCCAGTAGTCCCCTTGTAGTACATACCTTCAACTCCAGAAATTTGACTACAGGTGGTGTTGGTGGCCGTAGTTGGGGGTTCCGGTTTGTTTTTATCATCATCTTCCTCAATAATGGTATCTCTGGTGCAGAACCAAGAAAATTCACCACGGTTCCATTTTTCAACTTCAATTGGATCTGCCGTCCCGTTACGATCTTTGTATGTATAGTTATCCATAACTTCTTGATCTTCCTTACGGTTGCCTTTTCCATGCATAACATTATAGTTCGCACTAGATTTATGTTTTAGATAGTTCTTGTAGTATAGAGGTAACGCAGCAGCGCCGGTAGCTTTTTGGGTATTTTTATTGTAAAAATTATAGACAAAAATATAGACGCCAGAGCTTTTACCGCAACCATAAACCTCGTTGTCACCAGCTTTAAGTTTGGTGGGGGAGTTATTGGTTGGATAGGTCGGATCCGTATTAGTTAAGAATCGCGAGTACGGAATATGATCGCGGTTATTTTTATCGATACCCATCTTGTCGAAGTTATATAACACCCAAGAAACACCGGCATAAGATTTAAACATACTATAGCAAATCGTATTAGAACAGTCGCCATTTTTATCTCCAGTGCCACCCTCGCTTTTACCAGGTGCTCCAGGTTTTGTTACGGCATAGATAGGCAGAAATTTGATTAAGGAAAATCCTGCAATAAATAAAAATAGTAGAGCCAATAAGTACCCTACTTTATGTTTAATAAAGAATTTTTTCTGGCCCATGACACGTTTCATGATTTTATTTTAGCATAAAAATAATAGAAAAAACCACCTCATTTGGAGATGGTTTTTATATAGAATTTGAAGAAGTGATTTTTGAGAAACTTAGATGGTAGTATTAATGAATTCAGACATACTAAAATAGAACTCTTGAAGCATTTTTGCTCTTTCAGCAATTAGGCTTGGATTGTCATCAGTATAAATATTATTGATGTAGTGACAGTGTAATGCTACTCTATCCATATTAAAACCAGAGATATAGAGCTTTAGATCGGGCCTTTCTGGATAGTAGAGCTGGATAGGATCCTTTGGATGAGCGATATTTTCATTCCACCAATTAGCGCCTTCTTTAGTAATAAATGAAGTCTCTTTGGCGTCGACCCACCACTTCTCGTTAAATGTTGCATGTTTATGCCAATATCCATTCATGAAATACATAGGAGTATAGATTTCGCCATGATTCTCCCAGCAACCTTGTGGGTCGAATGTTACCTCGATTCTCACTCGTGGAGTTAGTGTCCAGTCTTTCATAATGGATTCGTCAGAAACTTTTTTTCTAAATACTATGCGATTATCTGTTGAAAATTCTTTTTTTCCATTATCATCCCACGTAAATGGTCCATTTAGGTGTGGATTATTCCAATCTTTGAGATTAAAATGACTTATAAAGACATTGTTTTCAATCGAGCTGTTATTATCAGAGAGCTCATCTGCAACAAAGCCATTATCTCTTGCCCAGTCCACATATGTGAACTGCCCGTCAGCGAAACGCTGGTAGAGACGCCAGTTATATCTGTTGAATTGGCGACCTTCAGCGATTAGCTGCTGCGCGGGATACTGGTATTTGCCAGTATCGTACTGAATATCACTTTGAACTTCCTTGTTCGCAGTAGTATCGGTGGAGCTTTGTCCGCTTTGGTTGGCACTGGGCTTCAAACCCAAAACACCAGCCTCAGCGGCAAATGCATTCACAGTTGATAAAGATAAAACTGCTACAGCCAACATTGCTACAATACTTTTTTTAATCATAATTCACCTCTTTCTAAAAAGGGCTATCCTGGTATGACCAGAATAGCAAGTGTAAGTTATTCGGGGTATACCAAATCTGCCGACATTATATAACATTTATGGTTATATGTCAATCATACGCCTGAGTTAATATCTCAAGTGCAACATTAAGCAGCAAAATAGAGATATCAATTGTTCTTGGCTCTGTTAATAAAATTGAAGACTTAATGGATGTAATGAGAAGATTTTAGTCGGTATATTCAAATAAAAGTGTACCAGATGTCTGCTCTTTTGAAGCATTGTTTTTGACTGGTACTTCACGTTGAAGAACGAATTCGAGTTTTATAAACTCGCCATCATTGAATTTTAAAAGATGTGGATAGACTTCGAAATCAAAATCGAGATAGTCGGCATCAATTAAGACATATTTTTTCTCATTTTTATCGCGAAAAAGATAGACCCAGGTATCAGGTTCAACTTGATAATGATCGCTTTCTACGAGACCTTCACAGTCATACGCGGCAATGATTTTTTCTCGTTCTGATTTCGATAAATACATATTGATACCATAACATAAAAAGAAAAGGCCGACAACAGGTGTCGACCTTTAAACTATTTGGTTGATAGAAATGAATTAAAATCTGTGTGTTTCTGTTCCTGCCCCATATTTTTTATCGGCATTTTCATCAATCAGGTAGTCATGCTTGTCAGTAGCCCAAGCATCTCTAAGGTAGGTAACATTGCCATTCGCATCAATAGTCGCATGACCATGACCTATTCCATCCCCTGCAGCATTCAAGCCTCCGAAATATACATCGATTTTGCCACTACCGTCTTTTTTCGGGACAACTTTAGCATCTTGTCCAAAAATTGTACCGAGGTAATGAGTATTCGACTTTATGAGTGCCATATTGACTTTATCAATGGCCTGATGTTTTTTTGAATTTTGCTCTGATTTTACCTCTTCAAGTTTACGATTAAATTCTGCCTGAGCCTGCTTAAACCGTTCTTGGAGGTGATCAAAATCATCCTTAACTGAATAGAGCTGATTTTTTAATGCATTAAACTCTGCCTGCGCAGATTCGTGACGAGATTTTGCCTGTTCAAAAGAAGATTTCGCACGATTAAATCCTGAGGAATCTGTTTTAGGAGATAGCGCCTCAGCATTTGCTTTCGCTTGTTTAATTTCACGAGCAAGCTCTGATATTTCAGCATTTAATGCATTACGACGATCCCTATGTTCATATCCTTGTTGAGAATAATATGGAGCTTCAGACTTATCGCCATATTGATATGCGCTGCTGGCGTCATCGAAACATTCCTGCATAGCACGATGCTCGATATCTGCCTCATGCTTCAAAGACTCAATTTTGGAATTGTTACGGTCTCGGATTTGCGTGTATTCACCCCAAACAGAATCACGACATGAATATGCAGACTGCATTGCCTCAAATTCATGATTCATGCACTCTCTTGCATGAACGCGCTCATCCCAACACGCCTGCAAAGTACGACGGGCAACATTGGTTTGCTCTTGTAAATCCTTAAATCTCCGAAAGGCAGCTTGTTTTTGTTCAAAAAGAGACTGCTGTCTTGATTTAAGTCTATCCAACTCTGGATTTCTTAACATACATAATCACCACCCTTTCAAATTAGTAATGTACGTTTAAAGTTTCATCAACCAAAGACTATTTTATTATAACATTTTTATTGGTTTTGTAAAGTAGCACCCCTAAGTTAATATCTCAAGTGCAACACTAACCAACAAAAAAGACGTCGATAAAAAGTAAACCTAGTGGGGTATTTAAGGTAAAAACTTGGCAATGAAGGGTATTAGAATTTCATCATCTGTGTAGCCGGCGTGATGAGATACATGATAGTGGTCGCCAGGAGCCGTAATAGCAACATCGGTTTTAGCGATAGCGAGAAAATCGCCCAACATACTC
>CAUQEK010000044.1:0-5683 GCA_963517385.1 uncultured Candidatus Saccharibacteria bacterium
TTTTTCATAGTTTTTGGCTGCTAGAAAAACAATTGGTCGGTGATATTATCCGGATAAGCATGCCCCGTCGAAACCAAAGGAGTATTTCTTTTTTTCACATAACTCATCACCGCAAGCGCAATAAATTCCGCCGTCTGCAAATGGATTACATCTGGCTGAAATTCATCCAGCACTTTTTTCACTTCCACCCAAGGATTCACTGTCCACCAAATACCATTCTTATAAGTCAAACGCGGTAATGGCATACCCAAAAATTCTGGATTATCTGGCACCGGGTTAATTTGGTCAGGATAAAAAGGAAATCGAATTGAAGATAAATGAGCAGTCTTCACTCCAGTTTTTTCATCGATTTCTTCGTAATATTCACCCGTAAAACTTGGTGCAATCACCAAAATTTCATGACCAGCTTGCGCTAAACCATTGGCTAAATTATGCGCAAAGACCGCCACCCCATTCGTCATCGGATAATAAATATCAGAAGCAATTGCAATTTTCATAATCTCTATTATATAACACTTTTAGTATCTGTTATAATTAAGCTATGGGTAAAAAATCAAAACCAAAGCAAACTTCTTCCGTCGCCGTCAATCGACGTGCGAGTTTTGATTATCATCTCGGTGATAAAATTATCTGCGGCATGAGTCTGACCGGACCGGAAGTCCGCCTCATTCGTGATCACCACGTTCAGCTTAAAGGCTCTTTCGTAACCATTAAGGATGGTGAGCTCTGGTTAAATAACCTTACACTTGGTGCCGAAACCGCCCGTAATATCCGTCTACTTATCACCAAAAAGCAACTTCACTCACTCGAAAAATCCAAGCAGCTTGGCAATACCATCGTACCAACTAAATTATTTGGCGGCGGCCGTTATATTAAAATTGAGGTCTCCCTCGCTACTGGTAAAAAACGTTATGACAAGCGCGTTTCGATTAAAAATCGTGACCTCGATCGCGAAGCAAGGAAGCGCTTACATGCCTAAAATTCATCTTTTTTCCTGGAACGTGAATGGCCTGCGTGCCGTCCTCAAAAAACAAGCCATCCAAAATTTTCTAAGCAATGAGGATCCGGATTTTTGTTGCTTCCAAGAAGTTAAAGCTAAACCCGAGCAAGTTAAAAAAGAAATTTTAGATACTCCACTAGAAAATTATCAGTTACATTGGAATTCCGCCGTCCGACCAGGCTATTCTGGTACTATGACAATCGCAAAAACTAATTTACCAATTCTATCTACCGAAACTAATCTTTCCGAATATTTTAAAAGTCCCGATTTCGATCAAGCAAAATCAGAACTTCTCGAAAATGACGGCTTTGGCTCACCATTTTCTGAAGGTCGTGTGCTCACACTTGAGACCGAAAATTTCTATCTAGTGAACGTTTATACCCCAAATTCCAAAACCGATTTATCGCGTCTCAAGCTACGTCATGAACTTTGGGATCCACTCTTTTTGACTTATTTAAAATATCTCGAAAAAACCAAACCCGTGGTAGTTTGTGGTGATTTTAATGCCGCACACCAAGAAATTGATCTCGCGCGCCCAAAACAAAACATCAAAAACGCCGGCTTCACCCAAGAAGAACGTGAGGGAATTTCGGAAATTCTTAAACAAGATTTCATTGATACTTTTCGCTCGCTTAATCCTGACACTGCTCGCTATACTTGGTGGTCACACTGGGGAAAAGCACGCGAGAATAATATCGGTTGGCGCATTGATTATTTCTTTATTTCAAAGTCGCTCGAAAAAAATCTCGAAGCTGCCGAAATTTACGAAACCATTCTCGGATCTGACCACTGCCCGATTTCTATCACTCTAAATTTTTAAATTTATGAATCCAAATAATTTCACTTACTGGCATAAACTTATCGGCAACGAAGACCACAATATTTTATGGAATATTCCCACTCAAAAATCTGGTCGTCTTTCAGTTTTTGGTGGCAATAGCGAAAACTTTTTAAGCGAAATTCGCACCACCGAGTTCCTCGAAAAATTACCGCTTAAAACGCTTAAATTATATCTACCAGATACACTCCAAAACAAACTTCCGGTGATTAATTACATCGATTTTCTCAAATCCACCCCTTCTGGATCATTTGATCGTCACGAAAAACTTACCGAAAGTTTTCTCTCTGCCGATACGATTTTTCTATCCGGTAATTTTTCCAAAAATTCCACCACCTCCATCGCCATTAATGAAGCACTAAAATCACTTCACGAAAATCAAGTGGTAGTAGCCTGTCGCGATGCTATTGAAATTATTACAAACGGCGCCGAAGAAAATCTCCAACACGAAAACCTTATTCTACTTACCACGATGCCGCAACTCCAAAAACTTTTTCAAGCCGTTTATTTTCCTAAAATGCTCCTACTTTCTATGCCACTCACTTCTGTAATTGAAACTTTACATAAGTTCGCCATTAGCTACCCGCTTACTCTCATTACTCTACATAGTGACCAGATTATTATGGCTAAAGCTGGCGAAATCTACACTATCCGCCTCGATCATACTAGCTTCACACCACTTTCTCTCTGGACCGGCATGCTTCCCGCCAAAATTGCTGCCCTTGCTACCTGGAATCCACAAAACCTTCTTGACGCCGTCACCGCTAGTATCAACTGGGACATTCGTCAAATTTAAACCTCATCATTACCGTCATTAACTGAGACATTCGTCAAATCTAAATCTTATCACCACTAATGTTAACTGGTACACTCGTCGAATCCAATTGCAAAATATGTTAAAATAAGCATAAGCATTTCTATAATATTTTTAATTTCAGGGTGGAAAAACTATGTCAAACAAAGTAATGATTATTGGAACAGGAAACGTTGGTGCCAGCATTGGCTTTTCTTTGGTTTCTTCCCATAACGCCATCAATGAACTGGTTCTTATCGACCAAGACCAAGCCGATGCCGAAGGTGAGGCGATGGACCTACGCGACACTCTAGCCGTTTCACCGAATTTCATGAAAATTCATGCCGGCTCCTACGAAAAGGACAGCAAAGATACCGATCTGGTAATTATTACCGCTGGCGCCGCCCAGAAAAAAGGTGGCGAAACCCGCACTGAACTCCTTACCCGTAATGCTAAAATCGTCAAAGAAATTGTCGAAAATCTTGTAAACAATGGCTTTCAAGGTATTTTTCTCATGGTCACCAATCCAGTCGATGTTTTATCCTACCTCGTTATGGAATATTCTGGTTTTTCAAGTCACAAAGTTATTGGCTCCGGCACCGTACTCGATTCTGCTCGCCTAAAATATAATGTAGCCAATCGTCTCGGCATTTCACCAAAATCCGTCCATGCTTATCAAGTAGGTGAACATGGCGACAGCGAATTTGCTCTCTGGTCAAATGCCAATATCGGTGGCCAACCAATCACTGATTTAATCTCCGCTTCTGAACTCAAAAATATTGAAACTGATACCAAAAATCAGGCCTACGAAATTATCAACAAAAAAGGTGCTACCTATTATGGGATCGGTGCCTGTGTCACCCGCATTGTCAACTGTATTTTTAATGACGAAAATCGTGTTTTGCCAGTTTCTACTTATGATAATTTTTCCGACTGCTTCTTCGGTTTTCCGACCATCGTCGGCCGCAAGGGAATCGTGCGCCGTCTCGATACCGAACTTACCGAAATGGAAGCCATCCGCATGCAATCTTCCATCAATGTAATCAAACGTTCTCTGCGCGAAGTTCTCTAGCAATCAAACGTTACATACGCGAAGTCCTCTAGCTTTATGGTAAAATTAAACCATGAGGAAATTCTTTTTAAGGTTTATTTTATTACTATCAATTTTTACCATCATTCTAGTTCCTGCCGAACCGACTTTTGCGCGTAAAAAGCGCAGTAGCTCAAGCAGTGAAAATTCCGCCGTTAATGATTTTACTTTCAAAAATTTTCATGCCGATTACGAACTAACCAAAGACGCCGAAGGTTACTCCAAGCTTGACGTTACCGAAACTTTAGTGGCCAATTTCACTCACGAAAATACCAATCATGGCATCATGCGCGTCATTCCGATTTTCAATCAAGCCGGCAGAAATCAAATTATTGACGACCCTTACGCTTTTAAAGCCACGGTTACTCGCAATGGTCAATCAGAAAAATTTGAATCCAGCGTTTCCGATTCCAACATTAAACTCAAAATCGGTGATGCTGACGCCTATGTCTCTGGCGAACAAACTTACGTGATTAAATATAGCTTCGATAATGTCGTGGCCGCCTTTAATAATGTTTCTGACTCCTCAATCTCCGGCGCCTATCAAGAGCTCTACTGGAATATTAATGGTGTCGACTGGAAGCAACCTTTTGAGCAAGTTTCTGGCACTCTTCATTTTTCCGATGAAATTGCTAGCACCATTTTTGGTAACCCTATCTGCTACTCTGGTGCTTATCGTTCCAATGATACGGATAAATGTCAGATTGAAAAAACCAAAAATTCCATTACTTTTTCCGCCAACAACCTAAAAGCCGGTGAAGGCGCAACTTTCGTCATTGCCATTAAAGCCGACACTTTCAAAATTCGCCCACCGAAATACAATTACATTGCCGTAGCAGTCTGTATTATTATCGGGATTTTCTCTTTCTTTACAATTTTCAGCATCATTCGTAACTATCAAAAACATGTTCGCGAAAAACATCAACACTACAAGAGCTTAATCCGCGTTCCGGAGTACCAACCTCGAAAAGATCTCACCGTTGGTCAAGCTGGTTTCTTTAGCTTCACTCCGCTTAATCAAAAGACTGCCACCGTGCTTAGCCTAGCCGTCCACAAGAAAATTGACATCATTAAAAATCCAATTGAAAAAAATTTTCTCGGTTTCAATAAGAAGCAATCTTGGTCAGTCAAAGTTCTGAATACCGACAATCTCAGTTCCGAAGAAAAATCTATGCTTCGTGTCTTAGCTCAATCTTCCACCCTGCCTGAAATCGGCGAAACTTTCAAGCTCAAACAAAACGACTCCTACTCGGTCAACCAGTTCATTATGAGTTATGATACAAATATCAAACTTGATATCGCCGAAAAAGGTTTAACAGAAGACAATAAAAGAGCTGGCATAATGGGAATTCTAGACAGTATCATTGGCGTGCATTTTATTATCATTTTTGGTAGCATGCTCTTCGGTATCGCTTCGTTCTTTCCATTCTTCCCGAAGCTCCTTTCTTGGCTTCTACGCATCGCCGACCAAACCGTCCATATCACTTCTTTCTATATTTATAAGCCAGAGCTCTTCATCTTAGCTGCCGCTATTTTCATCGGTACATCTATTGCCGCCTCTACTTATAATCATTTTGCTAGAAAATATCGTGATTTCACTAACGCCGGACTCGAAGTTGTAGTCTACATGCAGGGCCTCAAAGACTATATTAATCTTGCCGAAAGCGAACGTATTAATTTCCTTCAAAACGTCAAAGATGTCGACACTTCTCCAGAGGGAATCGTTCATCTTTATGAAGAACTTCTACCTTACGCTGCGCTCTTTGGACTTGAAAAAACCTGGATTAAGAATCTCGACAAATATTACGAAGAACTCGGCACCGATTATACGATTCCAACCTGGTATGCGCTATCATATGCCGATTTTGGTAGCTTCACATCTAGTATTTCAAGCTCGTCCTCAACTTATTCCACCAGTAGCAGCAGTGGCGGTTCTGGCTACTCCAGTGGCGGTGGCTTCTC
>CAUQEK010000045.1:0-5326 GCA_963517385.1 uncultured Candidatus Saccharibacteria bacterium
ATGTAAAACTAATCTAGGTTTGATATTGATTTTTCTGAATAGATAGGGTAGAATGGAGAGGTATTGGGGATATAGCTCAGCTGGTTAGAGCGCGTCACTGATAATGACGAGGTCTGTGGTTCAAGTCCACATATCCCCACCAAATTGGAAATAATCAATTCGGCGCAAGGCCGATTTTTTGTGCTTGATAGTAAATAGGGATCAGGTATAAGTGGTTAGAAGGAATGATTGATAGGGGAGGATAGATGATTTTTGCTATAAAAAATAGAGTAAGGAGAATTAAGGTATAAAAAAAGACCCGCGAGGGTATTTTGGTGGAGTGTTCAGCGGGGGGACGCTAAACACCCCATGTATGGTGGAGCAACAGGGATTCAAACCCTGGACCTCTGCCTTGCAAAGGCAGCGCTCTAATCAGCTGAGCTATTGCCCCATACGCAAGAATTTTAGCAAAAAGCAGAAGAAATGTCAATAAAATCAGGGAGGCTCGAAGAGGTGGGAGAGTGAACTGTGAGTTATTAGGAAGATTTTACAGAGAGAATATATAATGAGATGAATATCGTCTCGGAAGTATATCATGGGGTGAATATTGAGTCTAAGGGAAGAATAAATATTATGACATATTTTTTAACTTTAGCGTATTGACAAAATGCTTCTGTTATTATATAATGCTAATCATTAACCTTTGAGCGGGAGGCTTAAGGTAAATAAGAGAATTAAAAAATGGTGGGCAGAAGGATTTTAAATGGCTGGAACTAAAGCTGGTGGTTTGAAAGCTGCTGCAACAAATCGCGCAAAATATGGTAAGGAGTTTTACGCTCGCATTGGTCAAAAAGGTGGACGCTTAGGTCGTACCGGTGGCTTTGCAGCTAACCCTGCTCTTGCGAAAATTGCTGGTGCTAAAGGTGGTCGTTTGTCAAAACGCGGTCCTGCAAAAGCAAAAACTGTAACTGAATAATTTATTTATTCACCTAGAATTAAGAAAAATAAATCTGCTTCGGCGGATTTATTTTTTTGTATGGGTGGGGTCTGATTTTGTGTGAATGCTGTCTAATAGTGGGGAATTACTTAAAATAAGTGATCACAGTGCGGGCAGTGCCAGTGGCCGTGGTCGTCTTGAAAACGCGTGAGAGTACATTTTTTACAGAGAGATTGAGTATGCAGCCAGTCTCGATAAGTATCCAGATGAGCTTCGGCGTATTCGGGGTCATAATTTAGGTACTCAATATCTTGAAAATGATGATACTTTTCAATGAGAGATTTGGCGGTCTGCCAGGCTTCGGATTCGAGTTTAAGGCGATCAATCGCGGTGGCATATTTTTGGTGTTCATTAAGGGCGTGACCAAGTTCATGGAGAGTTTGGAGAGCGAAATCAGCAAAAGGCGTGTCATCTGTGAGGGCGGATTGATCGAGATTGATCATTTTAGGGTAACGAAAAGAGAAGCGGGATTTGAGGTGAAAATGATAATCGGGATACTGGGAGCGCAAAAAATCGAGAAATTGTTGTTTTTTATGAGTAGCCTCGCTAGGGAAAGAATTTTTTTGATAGGTTACCTCGCTTTTCATAAGGTTATTGTAGTTTGAGTGAAGAAAAAAAGAAAGCAGAAGCGGAGAAGGCTAACACTTTACAAACAGAGGTGATTTTGATATATTAAGGAATAGATTCGGGTTCGTTCAAGTGATTTTTTGTGGAAGAAAATCAGCTGAACGGGCCTGAAGGAAGGAAAAATATAAGAATGGCTGATGCCAAAAAAGTAACAATGGATGAATTACTAGCTAACGCTGGTGACTCTATCAAAAAAGCAGCAACTGGAGATGTAGTTTCCGGAACTGTTTTATCAGTAAAAAAGCACGAAATCTTGATTGATCTCGGTGCACAAGGTGTAGGTTTGGTACCTCGCCGCGAAGCTTCTTTCGCACGTAACCTCGAAGAAGGTGCAGAAGTTACCGCTTCTGTAATCGATTCTGAGATGGAAGACGGCATGGTGCTTCTTTCACTCCGCAAGGCTGTGAAGGATAAGGGTTGGGATGAAATCCAAGCTAAGCTTGATGCTTCTGAAATCGTGGAAGTTACCCCATTTGATGCAAATCGTGGTGGTCTTCTCGTGGAATACGAAGGAATTCGTGGTTTCTTGCCAGTTTCACAACTTTCTGCTGAACACTACCCACGTGTAGGTTCTGCTGATAAGGATGAAATCTTGCAACGCCTCAATTCTCTTGTCGGTAAGGGAATCAAAGTTCGCATTCTTGATGCAAGTAAGAAAGATAACAAGCTTATCTTCTCTGAAAAAGAAGCTGTCAAAGATGGCCTCGCTGCTCGTTTTGCTGAACTTCACGTCGGTGACACTGTCGAAGGTGTAGTAACCGGTGTAGTAGACTTCGGTGTATTCGTAAACGTAGAAGGTATCGAAGGTTTGGTGCACATCTCAGAAATTTCTTGGGAACGTGTCAATAATCCATCTGACTACGTTAAGGTTGGCGATACGATCAAGGCAAAAATTATTGCGATTGATAAGGAGCGCCTCAGCCTCTCTATCAAGCAACTCGTAGCTGATCCATGGCTATCAGAGGTAGAAAACTTGAAGAAGGGTTCCAAGGTGGAAGGTACGGTTACTCGTATTACCCCATTTGGTGCTTTCGTTCAGATTTCTCCAGCTGTTGAAGCTTTGGTTCACGTTTCTGAACTTGGTGAAGGCAACGACGTCGATCCAGAAAAGATCTTTACTTTGAATGAACGCAAGAACTTCAAGGTTCTAGATATCGATCGTGAAGGTCGCAAGATTTCACTCTCTGTTGCAAAATAAGATAGAAGCCAAAAATAAGCCCCGTGAGGGCTTATTTTTTTGTGGTTCGAGGGAGATAATAGTGGGGCGATTAATGTGAAGAACTAAAATAAGCTCGGGTTTCGAGCTTATTTTTTTTGATTATTGATTTTCGTTTGAGTGGAAATTTTGGTCGAGGACCTGAACTTTAGCGACGCTACCTTTGAGATTGAACTGAGAATTATCGAGATAGGTGAGATCGCCCATATTAACAGCGGTGGGATTGGCTTCTTTTAAGCGGTCGTAATCGACGAGGAATTCGACAACGCTGTGGTCATTTTTATGAACGGTATGAGTGGTGGGATCGGTGTCACCATCATCCTTTTGATCACCAATGACGCAACGTAAGGTGTTTGGATGGCCTTGATTATCAAGGGTAACTTCGATGAGTTGGCCGATTCTATCGGAGATACCACTACCAACTGCGACGACCGGATAGGTATTTTCGCCATCTTGGTAGTAGGTGAGGCCAGATTTACCGACATGGAAATTGGCATTTTCGTGGGTGAAATTATAATTCGGAGTGGATTTATCGGTGATGGCTTTATAGTCCATGAAAGACTTAAATTGACCGATTCCAGCAGGGAAATTAACCGTTTTTAGGACGGTTTTTTCGGCGGTATGAGTAAGTTTTTCGTCTTGCAAGGTGATGGCGGCGCGGTGTTCAATTGGAGTGGCGTTGGTATTTATGGAAGTAAAATCGTCAGTTATTTTTTCTTCAGGAATAGTGAGATTATTATCAGGAGTGAATTTCTGCATATCATTATCTAACTGGATGGAGTACGCAGAATTTTCGGTGTCGTTGGAAGTCTGAGGAGCTTCGGCAGGAGAATCGAATTCAGACTGAAGTTTGACGGGGCCATTTTCGAGAGTGTAATCTGGTTCGAGGCCTTTTTGGGCGCGAAGAGCATTGTGATGGTTCATGTAATCTTCATAACCAGTGAAGGTGCGATCATAATCGTCTTCTTCGTCATCTTCGAGGGGGACGCCGAGTTCTTCCATGTCTTTTTGGTGTTGCTCAATGGATTGATTAGAGAGGTGGTTGGCCAATACGGAAACGCCTTTCACGGCAAGTCCTGTGCCAATGGCAAGTAGAGCAGCGCGACCAATGGTAGGAGCAGCCATGGTAGCTAGATAAATAAGTCTTTCGCCAATAGTATCGAGAGCGGGCTCGTTTTCGCGCTTTTTATCAAGTTCAGATTGAAGGTGCCTCTGGAATTGGCGTTCCTGATAAGCGGCGGAGCGACTTAATTGAGGGATTTCAGGACCTTGATTACGATTTTGAGTGTGAAGTTCTGGTTCCTGTTGAAATTGATTAAAATTTTTGCGTGTTTCGTGCTCCATAATGCTTATATTATACCGCAAAAATAAGCAGAGCGGAATGAGAAAAGAGGAAGGGGCGGATAAAAATAAGCTGAGCGGGATGATAAATAGGGCAAGAGTGAAGAGATTTAAGCATGGCGGAATAGTAAAAAAGGAAGATCCATGGTGAGGTATAACAGGGGTGAAATATTGACAAAAATGATTGTTTGTATTATAATATTGGTGTAATTTTGTGTTTGGACAATTTTGTCCCAAAATAGCTCTTTAGAAATGAGGTGAAATTATGCAAGCTTAGGTCCTAATTAATTTTAATTGAATTTGGAAAATTGAAACTATTTTTTGGGTCACTTCGGTGATACGACAAGGAGGGAAAAATGGAGGGAAATTTCGTGGAATTGATTAAATTAAGTAAGGCAGTGAATGACTTTGAAGATGAAAAAATCGCCTTAGCGATGCAAGAGAAAAATCGACGAACTAGAGTATTAAACGGAATTATGCTGCTAGAGGTGGCAATTAGTTTAATGGTGTTATTTTTTGGATTTTCGGTGATAAATGGCTATAAGATGGCGATCTTAATGATCGGACTTCCGGTGATGGTTTTGCCGAGCCTTCTCACGAATGCGTATTGGTTAGACTCATATATGCGAGTAAATAACAAGTGGGTGAAATTCCTGTCAGAAGAGCTAAGCCTGAATCGAAAATTCTGTAATAATATGCATGCATGGATTTTTTTAACCTATAGCGTGTATATTTTTATTCCGGGAACAGAGAAGTTGACGACAGTTTTTGCACTAATGTTGGTGAGTCTAGCGACAGCTTTTTATGGTCTGCAAATTTTTTGGCCGGCGGAATTTGAGAAAAGTTTTCTGAAGCTAAATCGAATTTTGTCAGGTGCAATTTATTTGATCTTGAGCCATGTTTTAATTATGGCTGCGGTTTTGACTTATTTAGCCTGTGTGGGGGTGTTAAATCACTAAAAACGCGGGAAGTGTAGGAAAAAATGGAGGGGGAAAATGAAACAATTGTTTAAACTTAGCAATAGAGATTTAATGAGAATTCTGTTATGTTTAATTTCGACGATTACCGGTTTGAGTGATCCTCGAGTTGGTGTTGGTATTAGCATATTAGGATTCGCGGTTGTGATGATAGACTATTTTCGACAGGCAATTTTCAAGAAACGGGAA
>CAUQEK010000046.1:0-4019 GCA_963517385.1 uncultured Candidatus Saccharibacteria bacterium
AGACCTCGTCATTATCAGTGACGCGCTCTAACCAGCTGAGCTATATCCCCAATATCACTTATTTTACCCCATAGAATTCAAAAAAGCAATAAAAATCCCCGTTAATTCTGTTATAATTATTGCATATGGATTGGAATTTTAGTTTTTCTTGGGTTTTAATCGGGCTTATTATCGTCATTGTCGGCGGTATTATGGTCGCCAAATACCAAGAAATTTCCACTAATTTCTTAAGTGGCGTTTCTTCTTATGAACGCGTCAAATTTTGGGGCCTTATCGCCATCCTCCTTGGACTTGTCGTAATGTCGAACCTCCACATTTTTCTCCTTACTCTCTTAGTCCAAGCAATTTTTAAACGTTAATCGCTCACTCTCTTAAGATTAATTCAGAAACATAATACCCTAGGAATTAATCAAAAAAACACTCTCCTCCCAATCAAAAAACGCCTCCTCGGCGTTTTTATTTTAAACATTTATCACATTTTGACGCACCCATTCATACATCGCAATCCCTGCCGCCACCCCTACATTCACCGAACGTGTCGAGCCAAAAGATTCAATATATCGCACGTCATCTGCCGCATTTACCAATTCTAGACTAATTCCATTACCCTCACTGCCGAAAACTAGCGTAGAATGGCTCTCAAAGCGTTTAAGACCCAAAGGTTTGGCACGCTCCACGTTGTTTTCAATCGCCACCACTTCCCTTTTGCGCGCTCTTTGATCCGCCATAAACTCTTCCATCGATGGCCAATATACGATCTCTAAATATTTATCTGTACACATCGCCCCTCGACGATTATATTTACGTCGTCCCACGATATGCACCTTACTCACATTAAAGTTATTTGCCGAACGCACAATCGTTCCCGCATTAAAATCGTGATCCACATTTTCGATTGCAATCTCCAGACTATTTCGTTTTTCTGCCAGCCTCTCTTTCACCTCTTCGTTTGGCAGCCCCTTATACTCATCCACCAAATTACGAGTATCCATTTTCGCATCCAAAATCTCATCGCCTACGAGTAAATTCCGAGTATCCATCTTCGCGTCCAAAATCTCATCGCTTACAAGTTCGCTGCTCAAGTTTTTGCTCAATTTTTCACTTTCTAGAGTTTTCATTACCTCTATTATAGCCTATTTTTAAGCTTCAATTTTATAAAAATCCAAGAAAAAAGGCTGGATAATCCAGCCTCCGGAATTGTTTTATGTTGATCAAATTATGTCTCGCTAATTCCTTGGAAAATTTGATTTTTCATCTTAAGATCTTTCAAATAGCTTAAAAATAGCCCTAAATTAGAAATTAAAATTGAAATTAAAAATTAAATTCTAGAATGAGTAACATTTAGACTACGAATTTCAAAATTTTATCTCTGAAATTAATTTGCGCTTCCGCTTCCATTTGTAACTTTACCTTACTATCCAACGTTAAAATCTTCCGAAGCATTAATACATTTTTCAACAACAAACATTTTTTATCTCTTGTATGCAATAAAATTTGCTCCGTCTTCCGTAATTCCGGTCTTTCCCGCATAAAAAAACTGAATAGTTTATCTGCTGGAATTGAATCCGTTAAAATTATCGCCGAATCATCATTTACTTCTTCGATTTTGCGTTTTTCTAGCCTAGCAGTTTTCTTCGATTCCACTAAACTAATTTCGCCACTATGCATATCATAGTCATAATAGGCCATAAATAAGCAAAAATCTCCGTTCGCTAGTTTAACTTTACCAGTTAATTCCAAATCCATCGAACCCCTTACTCCTTGAATAGAGTCTATCTGTTCTAAATAAATCTGAAAATCCTGGTTCGTTGAACTACGTTGCAACATAATAGGAATTTTCTTCGTATCGCTACAAAAAGCCTCAAAAAAATCCTCTTTTCGAATTCCTCTTGCGGTGGTAAAAATATAACATCTCTCCTTATAATCTAATTCAAGACAGAAATCTTTACCATTCCTCTCGTCTACTAATTTAATTTTCGACATGACGCTCATAAAACCCTCCTTTTAAATAACCACTGCGTTCACTTATTTCTCTTTGTTCGCAGTCCACAAAAAGACACCCCCCATTCTACCACAAAATGCTTAAGTTGTCAAAAAGCACCTCTGTTACAAGGTGCTTTAATTCCCCATATTCTATTCGTTTATTTTATCTGAAGCTACTTACGTCCCACAATTTCACGATTTCGTCAGTTTAATTTATACAAGACTACTTGCAATCACGTAGCCATAATAGATCACAAATAGCACCAAAAACGCCAAGCCTTCTTTAAAACTAATTTTCTGGTCATTCTTCGCAAAAATAAATAACACAATCGGTGAAATCACCAACGCCACTACGTCCACGATTGAGAAAGCACCTCCTGCTACCCCACCGAGAATCGCCACCGGCAAACCTGCCACGATTCCGATATTAAAAATATTTGAGCCCACGATATTACCAATCGCAATATCATATTCCCCTTTTTTCGTCGCAATCACCGAAGTTACTAGCTCCGGAAGAGAGGTTCCGAGCGCCACAATCGTCAAAGAAATTAATCTCTGGCTCACCCCAAAATTCGCTGCAATATCCGAAGCGCCCCTCACTACCAAGTCACTACCAAGTACCACGGCGAGCAAACCAAACACAATCATCGCAATCGATTTAGCTAGGTTCACTGGTTCCCCCTCGTCTTCTTCTTCCACCTTATTCGACTTGCGATTTAACATGCCGAAGAGATAGTAAATGAAGATTCCGAAGAACAATAGTAAAATCACTCCGTCCTGTCTGGTGAACAAATTTTCCGACAATCCGAACAATTTATCTGACAAAACCGCAGCAAATCCCAAAGTCATCAAGACCAAAACTGGGATTTCTTTGCGCACTGTTGCCGTCTTCACATGAAGCACCCCCACCATTGCCGATACCCCTAAGATTAGTAAAATATTCAAAATATTACTACCAATCACGTTACCGAGTAAAATATCGCCCTTCCCCGCCAAAATTGACTGAATACTCACTGCTAGTTCTGGTGCGCTCGTACCAAAAGATACAATCGTCAGGCCAATCAGCATCTTTGGCACCTTAAATTTTCTCGCCGTATCACTCGATCCGTCGACAAATACGTCTGCACCTTTTATCAGCAGGACAAATCCCACCAACAATAAAAATGCACTAAAAATTAATCCCATTTTTATATATTCTCCGTTAAACTCTTAATATTTTACCATGAGAATCTTACTCTAACCATCTTTTTTTGGTATTCGCCTGCATAATTTCTGCTGTAACAGGCAGATATTCATTGACTGCCAAGTTTAATCTAAGGTCATACGCCTCAAATTCTTCATTTTCGTGTCTCGCACTGTGCATATAATAATAATTTCGTTCCATCCTTGATCGATAATTATCATCTTTTTCGATACCTTCAATCTGCATTCTGATATATTCTGAAGTAGCCGTTTCCGGATAACCTAATATCTTCCCTATCTGATAATTCGCTTCAGACCACACCTTCTTATCTAAAACTTCACCGGATTCCGATACACTATTAAAAAATTCTCCGTGCCATTTCTGAAGTTCCAGGCACTCTCGGGCGGTTTTCGCCAAATACAAATATTCAATTTCCTCATTACTAAATTTATTCAACTTTTCTAGGACCAGATCTACCCCTAATTTGTTCAAAATTTCCAGAATTCTCTTATTATCCAACAATTTACTATCGTTTAATCTATCATTAATCAATAATGCTGCCGGTTTGAGATCAATTAATACTCCTAAAACTCCTGTCAAGAAAGAAACCCCCATCATTTTCTTCTTCTGATAAAAATAAAGGACTAACCCCTCTAATTCCCGCAAAAGATCAATATTCATGTCAGCAGTATAACATAAAAGCCACAAAAAAATCTCCTTTCGGAGATTTTTCTTAACAACTCAGCTGTGCAATTCATCGTCTGTTTTAGTAAGCTGTAAATCGTATCTTACTTACGTAAGCTATATTGTGTCTTAAGCTTATAAACACAATTACGACCGACCTAGATACATT
>CAUQEK010000047.1:0-3637 GCA_963517385.1 uncultured Candidatus Saccharibacteria bacterium
CTGGAGAATTTCGGCAAAGATATAGAAGCTAATGAGGTTGACGACAGTCGTGAGGACGCCGAAAATAAAATACAATACAATATGCTTATTGTAGTTAATAAAACGTTTGAGATAAGATGGTGATTTCAGAGCTTTAATCAGGTTTTTGAAATTGATTTGATAAAGCACTGCGGATTCATTAGATTCTGCCATGGTTATATTATAGCGGATATTGCGGATTTTTGGTCGATTTTTGATTGATTTTGCTTATGTTGGACGGAACTTTTCTATTTTTTGATTGATTTCGCTTATGTTGGGTTATAATAATAAAGATTGCTTATGTTAAACAATAGAACCTAGAATGGGGGTAATTTTTATGCGCAAAGAAATGTTAACTTTTTTTGAGAAATTCAATAATCTACACTCAAAGACCGCCGGCATTGAATTAAATCTGAGTAAAGAATTGGGTTGGAGCTATTTCACCATCAGATACACTCAGGAGAAGCTGCCGGATGAGGTGGAATTTCGATTATTAGAAGATTCTCTTGGCACATTTACTGGGGCGGAATTAACTTTTCTCTCGAATTATCGGGATTTTAAGGAAACCAGAACCATCGTGCTGCGCATCTCGCAGACTTATCGACATCTAGCGACCTGCTGGATCCGTGATTTTAGTAGTTTTCTGGTAGAAAACTATAAACTTGCGGCAATGTCTGCCTAGCCCGTGATTCACGGGCTTTTTTCTTTGATTGTTTCTGTTGAGGTGGTTTTGTCTTGGTATTTGGAGTTATGGTAGTTAGAGATGATGAGGGTTTTAGACTTAGTTTTAACATAAAAAATACTCCCCAGATGAGGAGTATTTTCTTTTGATTAACGCTTGGAGAATTGTTCGCGTTTGCGAGCAGAACGTAAACCGTATTTTTTGCGTTCTTTTTCGCGTGGGTCGCGCTTGATGAGACCAGCTTTTTTCAAGACTGAACGTAGATCTGGGAATTCCAAGGTAAGAGCCTTAGAGATAGCCAATTTGATAGCGTCGACTTGACCAGCTAGACCACCACCGGAAACCAGGATGGTAACATCAAATTCTTTTTGCTTGTTAACGAGAGCTAAAGGATCGGTCACTTCAGCAAGCAAGCTTTTGTTTAGAGAAAGATACTCTAGAGCTGGCTTGTTATTGATGGTGATTTCACCTTTACCCTTAAATAGACGTGCGCGAGCAGTAGCTGCTTTGCGACGACCAAGTCCGTAGGAATATTTGGTTGCCATTATTTAATCTCCTTTGGATTTTGAGCGGAATGAGTGTGCTCAGCGCCATTGAAGACACGAAGACGAGCTAAACGATCGTCAGCGAGCTTGTTCTTTGGAAGCATGCCTTTGACAGCTTCTTTGATGGCGTAAGCTGGATTCTTCTCGATGATTTCTTCGAGTTTGAGCTCGGTGAGACCACCTGGGAAGCCACTGTGACGGTAGTACATTTTTTCAACCATCTTGTTGCCAGTAACTTGGATGTTCTTAGCGTTCAAGACGATGACGTAGTCACCATTGTCAATGTGTGGAGTGTAAGTAACTTTAGACTTACCCATGAGTTTGTCAGCGATAACAACGGCTAATTTACCGAGTGGTAAAGAAGCGGCATCGATGACATACCATTCGCGCTTAATTTCAGCGGTTTTTTGGCTAAAAGTCTTCATTATTTAGCCTCCTTAGTTAGGTTAATAGAATCGACAAATGAGATAGTACCCATTTCAGCGTGGTCACCCTTGCGGAAGCCAGCGCGTTCAATTCTGAGATAACCAGAATCACGTTCGATTTGAGGAGCAATCACATCCATCAAGAGGTCTGCAACTTCAAGGTCATCCAATCTTGCGATGAGGAGACGACGATTAGCGAGACCACCTTTTTTGGCGATGGTGATAAGCTTCTCGGTGTAGCGGCGCATTTCTTTAGCGCGAGCTAGAGTCACGGTGATCGACTGGTATTTGATCAGAGAGCACATCAGCCCACGTAGTAGTGCCCTTCTCTGGTCGGTTTCACGGCCGAACTTGCGGCCTTTATATCCGTGGCGATGCATTAGATATTTAACTCCTTAAGTTTATTTTTGACTTCATCAAGAGCCTTTTGACCAAAGCCTTTGAGGTCCTTGAGGTCGGTTTCAGATAAGACAACGAGGTCTCTGATAGTGTGAATTGCATTGTTCACAAGAGCGTTGGCAGTACGAGCTGAAAGACCTAATTCTTCGATTGGAAGCATAAGACCAGCATCTTCCTGTTCGTTCTTGGAGCCTGGAGCTGGAGCGGTGTCAGCGACAGTTTTTCCAGCAAGAGCCTGGTATTGATTGACCAGAATTGCGGCGGCTTCTTCGAAGGCTTCACGTGGAGTGATGGTCCCATCGGTTTCGACGGTGATAGTCAATTGTTGAAGATTGATATCTTGACCAACACGAGTGTTTTCAGCATTGAAACGAACGCGAATTACAGGGGTGAAGACAGCATCAAGGGCGATCATGTCGCTGTGGATGCGTTCTTCGGCTGAGCGCTCAATAGTAAGATAACCGCGGCCAGATTCGACGATAAAGCGCATCTTCAAAGTGTAATTTGGATCATCAATGTGACAAATTACCTGGTTTGGGTTAGCGATTTCGACTTCGTTAGTAAGTTTAATATCGCCGGCGACGACACGTGCGTCACCATCTTTTTTGGATTGTTCGCTACCTTTGATTTCAAGAGTAAGCTCGACTGGAGCGTCGGAGTGGCTCTTAAAACGAATATTTTTAAGGTTGAGCATGATGTCGACGACATCTTCACGAATACCTTCGATTGCAGTGAATTCGTGAGTAGTACCTTCGATACTGAAGGAAGTAATTGCAGCACCCTTAATACTTGAGAGTAAGACGCGGCGGAGAGAGTTACCTAAAGTGTTACCATAGCCGTAGTAAAGTGGCTTGATTACAAATGAGGCACAGTTCTCGGATACGTCGATGACTTCTGCAAGATTTGCTTCGTGAATTACTTTTGTTGTCATTTTTCTCCTTAGCGTGAGTAATACTCAACGATTAGTTGTTCGTTAATGCCTGCTTCGGCTTCTTCGCGTTTTGGCTTGCCAGTAATTTCGATAGCCATTTTCTTAGCATCAGACTTCATCCAGCTGAGTGGAGTAACACCACTTGCAGCGACGATGTTGTCGAGATTCTTGAAGTATTCAGACTTTTGAGACTTAGCGCGTACTTCGAGTTTGTCACCAGCCTTCAAGCGGATTGAAGGGATGTCAATACGGCGACCGTTAAGAGTGAAGTGTCCGTGAGAGACAAGTTGGCGTGCTTGGCGACGAGTAGAAGCGAAACCAGCGCGGAAAACAACGTTATCTGCGCGGCGTTCTAGATATTCTAGAAGGATTTCACCGGTGAGACCTTCGGCCTTTTGGGCTTCTTTCATCAATTTAGCAAATTGTTTTTCGAGAAGACCATAGAGTCTACGAACTTTTTGCTTTTCGCGAAGTTGGGTAAGATACAAACTACCACCGCGAACTCGCATATCACCGTGCTGACCTGGAATACCAGATTTTTTAGCCATGATTTTGTGAGCTTTTGGTGCTAGGGCAAAGCCCTCGCGACGACTTTGTTTGACAATTGGAGATTTATCTCGTGCCATTACGGTTTCCT
>CAUQEK010000048.1:0-3140 GCA_963517385.1 uncultured Candidatus Saccharibacteria bacterium
GAATAGGCTTAAAAACTCCTTATGAAGTGTTGCAAAGGTGCTGAACCTTATACGATTTTACCCCTGATAGGCTGCTGAAGCCACCTAAAAATTACCATTTGTGCTATAATGGAATAGTTATAAGCGGGAAGACGGCGGATAAGTTTTCTGAAACCTTCAAAGCACTTATCTGGTGTTTTCCCAGAAAGGAAAATATGGATATTATCAACCCTACTGGCAAGCAAACCTTTAGCTTGTCGAGAGATTTTTGTGGTAAGAAGCTCACAATTGAAGTTAATCGCGTCGGTTTTCGCACTACCAGCTCGGTTCTTGTCACCTACGGTGATACTGTGGTGCTCGGTTCGGTAGTCGTCAGTGAAAAACCGGTGGTGCAAGATTTCTTTCCGCTCTCGATCGATTATGAAGAAAAATTCTATGCCTCAGGTAAAATCTCTAGCTCTAAGTTTATTAAGCGCGAAGGAAAACCAGCCGACGAGGCTATTCTGGTTGGCCGTCTAATTGATCGCCCAATCCGCCCTCTCTTCCCGAAAGGCTATCGCCAAGAAGTTCAGGTGGTTACCACCGTACTTTCGATGGACCCAAACTTCCGTCCCGATATGGTTGCCATGGTCGCCGCTTCTTCTGCTTTGATGAATGCTGGCGTGCCTTTTGATGGCCCGATTGCTGGCGTGCGTATTGGTCGTGTGAATGGTGAATTTAAGGCCTTCCTCAGTCCAGAAGAACGTGAGGTTTCTGACCTCGACCTCGTAGTCGCCGTGAAGGACGATAAGGTAATGATGGTGGAAGCTGGTGCTAATGAGGTTTCCGAATCTGTAATTATCGATGCTATGCGTTGGGCGGTTGAGATGGTGCAGCCAGCTCTTGAACTTCAAAAAGCCTTGAAAGCCGAATTAAACGTCGTCGAAAAGCCATTTGAACTAGCCTTACCAGATCCTGCTATTCAGGAAAAAGTTGATGCTTGGACTAAGGTTCACTTCGTCGGCGAAGATGGTAAACTCGGCACTAAGATTCGTGGTAACGTTCTCGATCGTAAGCGTGCCGCCGATGAACTCCGTGCTGAGATGGATGCTGAATTTGCGCTCGAGCTTGGTCAGGGTGAAACTGATGAAGAAAAAATTGCTGACTATGAAGCCAATCTGCAATCTGCCTATCATGATGCCTTTGAATTGGCTATTCATCATGAGGTCCGCCGTGCTATCGTCGAAGAATCCGTTCGCCCAGATGGTCGCAAATTGGACGAAGTTCGTCCACTCAGCTCACAGGTTGGTATTTTGCCACGCGTACACGGTTCCTCTCTCTTTACCCGCGGTCTTACTCAGGCCATGAATATTGTCACTCTCGCTCCACTTTCCTACTCTCAGCTTGTCGACACGATGGAAGTTACCGATGGTACTCGTCGTTACATGCATCACTATAATGCGCCAAGCTACACTGTGGGTGAAACTGGTCGTATCGGTGCTCCAGGTCGTCGTGAAATTGGCCACGGCTATTTAGCCGAACGTGCACTTCTTCCAGTACTTCCAGACATCGAAGAATTCCCATACGCCATTCGTTCAGTTACCGAAATTATGTCTCAGAACGGTTCTACCTCCATGGCCGCTACTTGTTCTTCTTGTCTCGCGCTTATGGATGCTGGCGTGCCAATCAAGCGCCCGGTCTCTGGTGTGGCCATGGGCTTGATGCTTGATGGTGAAACTCCACATGTCCTTACTGACCTTATGGATGCTGAAGATTTTGCCGGTGATATGGACTTCAAGGTTACTGGTACCGAGAATGGTATTACCGCACTCCAAATGGATATGAAAGTTCATGGCTTGCCAGTCTCGATTCTCGAACAGGCTATTAAGCAGTCTCACACTGGTCGTATGTTTATCTTGGAACATTTGAAATCTATTCTTCCTGCTCCACGTCCTAAGCTTTCTGAATACGCACCACGTATTGAAAAATTAATGGTCAAGCAGGACAAAATCGGTGCTGTTATCGGTAAGGGCGGGGAAATGATTAACAAAATTACCTCCGAAACTGGTGCTCAAGTCGATATCGATGATTCTGGCTTAATTACGGTTTCCGGTACTGATGCAGCGAAAATCGAACGTGCCGTCGAATGGATCAAATCCCTCGTCGAAGAACCTGAAGTTGGTAAAATTTACACTGGTAAGGTCGTCAATATTAAAGATTTTGGTGCCTTTGTTAACATCATGCCAGGTATCGATGGCATGCTACACATCTCTCAGATTTCCGACAAGCGTGTCGAAAAAGTCGAAGATGTCTTGAAGTTGGGTGACGAGGTGAAGGTTCGTCTCGATGCTATCGACGACAAGGGTCGTCTCTCCCTCTCGATGAAGCGTGTGGAACAATAAAGTAGATAGATAAAAATAGCGCGGCTTGTCCGCGTTATTTTATTTGTAGGACAAAATCCTATTTGATAGAGTAGAGTTTAATTAAATAGGGAACTATCAATGTAAAAAAATAACCCCAGTAGGGGGTTATTTTCTAAAGTACTATTTATATTTAAACGTCGTGCAAGTTACCATTTTTATCGATACACTTGGTTTGGAGGATTTTAATCTGGCTTATTGCGTAATCTGTGATTCCGCGAATCGCTTCACGCTTATGCTCGTCGAGTTCATCACATTGAAGTACGCCATTTCCTTCATAGAGAACACTCCACGCTCCTAGTGGGTTTGCACGATAAAATACGGCTGGACCACCAGAATATGGGATTGCTTCGGTCATTTCATAATGGTTGTTTTGATCGTAATACGAACCTTCACTATATTTAGATCCCACCGCAATTATATATTTAGCATCTTTAGTAGTAAAAACCTCACCGACGTGCGCGGTAGTCCAAACGGTTTTGTATTTTTTCAAATATTCATCATTAGGGTCTACTGGACGCTCTCCGCCACTATCAGATTTGACGGTTTGTCTTAGTAATTCAAGTTCTGCGAACATTGGCATCGGCTTCACAATCTCTTTTACCGTCACATTGTCTTGCTTCACATCAGTGATCTTGGTTTGAGTTGCTTCTTCGTACTTTGCGATCGATTCATTCGCAGATTTGACTTTCTCTTTTGACTCTACAAGTTCTTCATTAAGCTTTTTCGTATCCTTATTCTTTGAAGTATAGACGTAAGCTA
>CAUQEK010000049.1:0-2600 GCA_963517385.1 uncultured Candidatus Saccharibacteria bacterium
TGATAATATCAATCCAGAATTCCCAGGTTTTACAGATGCGAGACGCTCGGGTAATGATATGACTTTCGTCGATCGATCTGGCTTAGAAAGTCTTAAGGAGCAGGGAGCTTCAAGTGAAGCTTTGGGCGCTGAGGGTATGAAAGAAATTTTGAATACCATGGAAAACCCTAATATGGCAAGTTATCTTGGCGCTTCCTTCGGTGCATTTGAGATGGCTGACTCTCCTACCGCGGTGAATGATATTACCTATATGATCCAGCACGGTGATGCGGAGGCGCAGGTTGCGATTAAAGAAAAAGCTAATAATACAATTGCTAACTTCCTCGAGGGTTCAACTTTGAAGCTTGGTTCGATTATGAATGAGACTTACCAGTCTGGTTATGCCTCGAACAATGGTGGTGAAGGTAATCTTCAAGTAGACATGGCTCTTGATAAGGATGGTGTATTCCATAAAGATCAAGCAGTAGAATTCGTTTATGCTGAGAATAAAGATGGCGAAAATATCATGGATATGAATGTCCGTGATGGATTTAAGGAAAATTCACTTAGGGCTCTGGGCGTGATTGAGAAGAATGCTTCGGATGGCGAAGTTATGAACATTATGTCTAGTGTGAAAATCTTAGGTATCAATGTGAAATGTGGTCAGGTGATCTTCCAATACTTAAAGACGGAGAAAAAAGAAGTAACTAAAACTGTAGATAAAACGGAAGTTACAACTCCGGTGGTTACTCCAGAAAATGTTGAAGTAGTAGAAAATAAAGAGCCGGAACCTTCTAAGCCAAAGAATGAAACTCCAGCCCCAACTCCAAAGGAGAATCCAAAGACTCCTGAAAATAATGTGAGCGAAGGCAAGACCAATACGGCATCAGCTAACGATGGTGCTAGTAAGCGGGATTATACCAATAGGGACAGTGCATCTGAATATCTTAAAGGTGAAGATGAAAGAAACGCTCAGACCAATCTTCCAGGCAGTGAAATTACAGATAAAGCCCAGTTTGATGCGATGGTGAAAGAGAGTATTGAACAAAACTCTAATCCAAATACTACCTGGACTTTCCAAGATAATAGCCAAGGTATTGTTCATCAAGAAGGTGTAGCTACAGAAAAACAAACTGATGCAGAAAATCGCTCAGTATTAGCAGAGGAGAAGCCGGTTGTAAGTGAAGATGTTCAGGGGTCACATGGTGAGAATAAGAGCTTAACAGACGTAGATATTGCTGATGCAGTAAGAAGTGCTACTAGTGATAATAAACTTGCTCATGAATCTGGACAAACTCGTACGGTAAATATTGATACCAATTCTGAACAATAATTGTACTCAATAGAGAAGAAAAAATATTGAACAAATATATTGTACAAAAACTAAAAATAGTCTAAAATGAGTTTAGGATCTTAATCGAAAGGAGATCGATGAACATAAACATAAAAACAAAAACATGGGAAGATATGCGTAGTTCTGCACGCCGTATCTTTCCAGTAGTTGGAGCTGTGGTCGCAGGTGCGTTCAGCCTTGGTCAAATTCAAGCCCCAGTGCATGCTGAAGAGGCTACTTGGGGCCCAACCAGGCCGACTTATACCTGGAAGAATCCAGCAGATCACGTCACCTTTAACTCGATGACGGATAACCCAGAAGTTGGTAATGAAGCTAACTTTGTGCGTGTACGCAAGGCAGGTACTAAAGATAAATATGACGATAATGTTACTGTAGAAGCCGGTTCAGAATATGAAGTATTTGTATACTATCATAACAATGCTTCGGCTAAGTTGAATGACGGTGATCATCGTGGTGTAGCTCAAAATGTACGTTTGCGAATGGATAAGATTAGTGATCGTATTACTCCGGGTGCAGCAGCCATTTTGAAGGGAACTATTTCTTCTTCAAATTCATCACCAAAAGAAGTTTGGGATACTGCTTATTTACACTCTAAAGAGAATGTTTCTTTGCGTTATGTGCCAAATTCTGCAAAACTAAGTAATAGTGGTTCACTTAATGGTTCAACTTTGAATGACGACGCACTCTTCGGTAAAGATGGTGGAACATTTTTAGGCTACACAAAGAATTACTGGGGTGTAATTCCTGGTTGTAATGAATTTGCCGGTTATGTAACTTTCCGCATCAAAGTTGATAAGGCTGGTTTTACTGGTGAAAAAATGGCTTCTAAGGAAAATATGAATGATTACCGTACGGAAATCACGGTAGCTCCAGGTGAAACCATTGACTTTAAATTGCGTTATAAAAACACTGGTACGACAATTCAACGCGGAGTTTCTGCTTATGACTTGCTCGGTACTGGTATGACTGCAGTTCCTGGTACGACTTTCTTAAAGACTCCTCGTTCAGCAGGTTTTGAAAAAGAAAATCTCTTCAAGAACGGTTTTAATATCGGTGATTACAATGCCGGTGAAGAAGCTTTCATTACTTACAAAGTAAAATTCTCTGAAGACGAAAAAATCTTCCCATGTGGCGACACGGTAACTTACAATAATTCAGCTATCGCGGTGCTCGACACTACGATTCACAGCAAGGTAAAAGTCACTGTCCATCGTGATTGTGCAGATAAGCCAAAAACTCCTAATACACCGAAGGAACTCCCTCACAC
>CAUQEK010000050.1:0-2525 GCA_963517385.1 uncultured Candidatus Saccharibacteria bacterium
GATTCAAACCAATCGTCCAAATTACGCAGAGGTTTCTCGCCAAGTATTTGAGGAATTGAAACAAGAAGTACGCGCTTCAAGTGAAGAAATTCGTAAATCAATGACTTTATAGATTAAAAATACTTTGAACACAAAATTTAAATCCCTCGGAAGAGGGATTTTTGATGGTAAAGTGGCGCAGAGTGGAGGATTGTTTAGTTTTTTGAGCTCTGGATTTGGGAAACTTAGGGAGGTAGCGGATTATTTCAGATAGCCGTTGATGAAGGATTTGGCATCCATAGGCTTCTTGCTGGCGGGTTGAAGCTGATCGATAACGAGGAAATTGCCATCTTGGCAAGGGAATGAAAGGGGGTTATTAGATTTTTTGGTTTCGACGTGGGCTTTTAGAATAATACATTCGAAACCTTGAATTTGAAGCTTACTTTTAGGAAAGCCTTGGAAGGCGCGAATGCGATTGAGAGCCGCTGTGGCGCTAAGTTCGGATAAGGATAGGTTCGAGTCGGTTTTATCGAACTTAGTGGTGAAGGTGGCCTTCTCATTGTCTTGTAGGGTAGGTTTTGGTAGTGAGTCTAGGTGTTCAATGAGCCAATTAGCGCCAATGGTAGCGAGTTTTTGGTAGATTTCAGATTTTTCGGGTAAGTTGGATGAGAACTCAGAGGCCTTAATAGTGGTTTGATAGTAAATTGGTCCGGCATCCATGGCTTTAACCAGCTTCATAATAGAGACAGAAAAATCTTGATCGCCATTTAGAATAGCGGATTCAATAGGCGAGGCTCCACGATAGAGCGGGAGGAGAGAGGGGTGGAGATTAAGAATACCTTCAGGCTCAAAAAGTTCAAGCAGGTCAGATTTGATTATTACACCGAAGCTGGCGAGGATACCCTTAATTTCAGGATTTTCTTGTTTTAAGCTGGCAACTTTTGCTAAATCTTCCTTAGTTTTAGCATGGAAAACTAATTCCAGATTTTTAGCAGTAAGAAGTTGATTTAACGTGGCTTCTGCCAGGGGCCCATTGCCAAAAAAGATAAATTTTGTGCTCATTTTTTACCTCGAATAAAATATGTGTTCAATAGAAAAAGACTAGTCTTCGTCTGGGAAAAGTTGTTTGTTATTCTTGATACGAGTTTCGTAGTCGACTGGCTGTAGGTCGCCATTCTTGTCGAGTTCGAAGAAGGCATCGGTCTTATCTTTGATGCGATCAATGAAGAGAATACCGTCGAGGTGATCAATTTCGTGAGCGAGAGTGCGAGCAAGCTCATCGGTAGCTTTAATGCGTACCTCAGTGCCATCTTCGAGTTTAGCTTTGACGCGAATTTTCGAGTAGCGTGGGACCTTACCATAAATAAATGGAACAGAAAGACAGCCTTCGAAATCTTCGACAATTTTACCTTCTTGTTTGATGATTTCTGGGTCGACAAGGGTAGTAAAGGAAGTATTTGCTTTGTCATCCATACTGTCGCGGATAATAATCAAGCGCTTGTTAATGCCGAGCTGAGGGGCAGCCATAGCGGCAGAGAGCTCGTGGGGGTGAGATTTTTCCCATTCAAGGCTGGCATCGACCATTGCCTGGATCATATCTTTAATTTCATCAGTAACATAGTTGACCTTTTGAGACTTTTGACGGAGTCTTGGGTCAGGAGATTCAATAATTTTCATATCTTAATATTATAACCGATTTTGGGTTTTTATAAAGCTTAAACAATATATAGTGAGGGGTCAAGATATTTTTTTGAAGCTGTTGGAATAATTTTGAAGTTAATTTGTCGGGATTTTGGAGCGTTTCAAGGGTGATTTATGGATATCTTAGAGTTAACTTTTAACCTGGTGCGGTAGAGATAGACTAGGGGTCTGGTAGGGAGAGAGGTTTTCTAAAAAATGGAAGTCTTATAATGAAGCTAAATAATCACAATTAATAAAACGAAAGGACAAAAAGAAAACGAAATAGACGCCAAAAGGCAAGGCTTGGATGGAGGAAGAAAGAATTATATTAAACTCCCATACTATAATTAGAACTATCTCTCAACACATATGACCAAAAAAGTATCCTAGATTTTTATAATCATAATTTCAAATATACTATTCTTCCTCCATTTAAGTTTTGATAAGGGCTCCGTGGTGGGCGCAGAAAATATCACCTAGAAATTAAAGGAATTAAATTTAGCTTGAAGTGCTGAATCAGGCCTGGCGGGTCGGGTTAGACCTAAGTGGAACAGGTCAGGTTTGGCGAATTAGATGAGGCTTGGTGGGTCGATAGCGAAGCGAATCTCTGGATATTGGTTAAGCGACTCGATGAGGTGAGTGAGCGAGTCGCGTTTTTTGGCTTTGACGATGATTTGCCAAGAATAGCCACTGGGGGTGTATTCATGAAAGGAGGGCGTAGGAGCGGAAAGATAAACGTCGGGGAATTTTTTGAGCGCACGATGGAGTTCCACGATCTTTTTAATAGCAAGATCTTCGGTTTTCTTAACGATAGAGATACGGAGTAAATAGAAAAATGGAGGTAAATGAGAAAGTTGACGCTTCTT